>JAPKYY010000966.1 GCA_026394095.1 Acidobacteriota bacterium
ACTGATGAAACACCGGAATGAGACCGGATCGATCGTCGATTTTGCTGGAGCAGAGAATGTCGACAAGGAAGAAGCTCTCTACCTGGATTGCGACGTACTGGTGCCGGCAGCGAAAGAGAACGTGATCACCTCGGCCAATGCGCACAAGATTCGCGCGAAGATCATTTGCGAAGGGGCCAATGGGCCGACGACGGCACCAGCGGATCCGGTATTAAAGAAGAACGGGATCTTCGTGATCCCCGATATTCTTGCCAATGCTGGTGGCGTGACCGTTAGCTACTTTGAATGGGTGCAGGATCGCCAGGGTTATTTCTGGAATGAATCGCTGGTCAATGAGCGGCTGGAAGAGCTGATGGTGGCCAGCTTCAACGATGTTGTCAGCTATGCCGAGAAGCACGGCGTGGACAACCGGACAGCTGCCTATATGCTGGCGATTGACCGTGTTGCGTTTACGATCCAGCTTCGTGGTTTGTATGCCTAATGACGGATAGCCAGGGAACGCCGCTGATGCGGCAATATCATTCAATCAAGCAGCAGGTGCCCAATGCCCTGCTGCTTTTCCGGCTTGGTGATTTCTACGAACTCTTCTTTGATGACGCAGTGACAGCCGCGCGTGAGCTTGAGATTACTCTCACCGCTCGACATGGGACGCCAATGTGCGGTGTGCCATATCACGCAAGCGAAGGTTATATTGCGCGGCTGATCCAGAAGGGTTTTCGCGTTGCGATCTGTGAACAGATGGAGCTGCCGGGGCCAGGTAAGAAGCTGGTCAACCGTGCGATCACTCGGGTTGTGACGCCGGGGACGGTGACAGAGTCCAATGTTCTCCGGAGTAAAGAGAACAATTACCTTGGGGCTGTGCATCGGGATCCAAAAGATCTGACTCGGGCAGCACTGGCTTATGTCGATGTGTCGACAGGTGAGTTTCGGGTGACAGTTTTGCCAGTGCATGAATTGGGGCCGCTGGTGGAAACGTTGAGCATCAAGGAAGTATTGCTTCCGGTGAAGGATGCAAGTTTGACCGGCTTGCAGACCGTGCTCGATGGCTGGGTCTTTGATTTTGAATATGGCGAGCGGATTCTGAAAGAGCATTTCAAGCTGCATTCGCTCGATGGTTGTGGCTTGGGGCCGCATCCGCTAGCGGTATGTGCGGCTGGGGCGATTCTGCACTATTTGCGGGATACGCAAAAGGCGGCGCTCGATCATGTGGATCGACCGAGTTACTACGAGCGCGGCGAGGCGATGGTGCTCGATCCAGTGACGGTTCGGAATCTGGAGCTGGTGGAGCCGCTGTTTTCGGCAGATATGGGTGGAGGGCGTAGCTCGACATTGATCTCGGCTCTCGATGAGACCGTAACCGGGATGGGTGCGCGGATGTTGAGGCGCCGGATATTGCGGCCCTCGGTGCAGCGTGAAGAAATTGAAGCGCGCCTCGATGCAGTGGGTGAGTTGTGCGGGGCAACCATAGTGCGGTCCGGCTTGCGAGAGAAGCTGGCGAATGTCTATGACATTGAGCGGCTGCTGGCAAAGGTGACGATGAACACTGCAGGGCCGCGGGAGTTGTTGTCGCTGGCCAAGTCGCTCGATCAGGTACCTGGGATTCAGTCGCCATTGCGGGGATTCGGGTCTGCATTGTTGCAAGGCTTGAACGGGCAGTTGGTGGATTTGAGTGAGGTTCGGGGGCGCGTGTTGGGGGCGATGCATCCAGAGCCGCCGGTAGCGTTGGCCGACGGGGGCGTGATTCGCGATGGAGTGAATGCGGAGCTTGATGAGTTGCGCGACATCCAGCGCAACGGCAAGCAGTATGTGGCGCAAATTGAAGTGCGCGAGCGTGAGCGGACCAATATCCAGAGCTTGAAGGTTCGCTTCAACAATGTCTTCGGGTACTACATCGAGATCTCGAAGGCAAACATGCATCTGGTGCCTTCGGATTACGATCGCAAGCAGACGCTGGTGAATGCGGAGCGCTTTACGACGCCTGAGCTCAAAGAACTTGAGGTGAAAATCCTTGAGGCTGAAGAGCGCATTCTTGCAATCGAGAAGGAGCTCTTTCAGGAATTGCGAGCCTTCATGGCGAGCTTCGCAGGCGGCATCCGCCAGACGGCTACGGCGTTGTCAGAATTGGATGTCCTGTTGTCGCTGGCGGAGGTAGCCGTCGGGCGTCGTTATGTGCGGCCGCGTTTCTCGGATACGGGTGAGTTTCGGGTAGCT
>JAPKYY010000758.1 GCA_026394095.1 Acidobacteriota bacterium
GTTTGGTGCACCTTGGAGGACTTCTGGAAAACTTCTGTGGAGCCGCACCAGATCATGACCAGGCGATCGGCTTTGTTGGTGGCCTTGAAGGTCTTCATGTCGTCCATCAGGGCTTCGGCCTTATCTGCGAGAGTACCCTTGGTTTTGACGTTTGGCCCATCGATGCGCTTGACGTAGTTTTTGTCGAAGACGGCCTTCATGGGCTTGACCTTACTGAGGGACGGCTTGAGTTTGGTGAGCAGCTCGGGCTTCAGAACTCGAGCATTTGCGGCGGCCTCGTAAGCATTGTCTTCAAAAATATCCCAGCCACCGAAGACGAGCTGGTTGAGGGAGGCAAGTGGGAGGAAGTCCTTGATGTAAGGCACACGGTTGTCCGTGCGCTTGCCGAGGCGGATGGTGCCGAGCTGGGTGAGGGAGCCGACGGGTGCGCCGAGATCCTTTTTGACTGCTTCGACGCCGGCCATAAACGTGGTGGCCACTGCGCCCATTCCCGGCATCAGGATGCCGAGTTTGCCCTTGGCGGGATTGATTTTGAGACTCATATGCGATTCCCAGCCTAGAGCGAGGGCGAGGGAATCGTCAATTTTTGAAGCGTTTTGTCTATGTCCTTTCCATTTTATAAAATGAATTTACATGTTTTTTGAGCGACATCTCACGATTCCTATACGGCGCGCTGTGCAGGCACATGGGTCGATCGTGCTCGAGGGGCCAAGGGGGGCTGGCAAAACGACACTGCTCAGAAAAGAGTTTGCAGACAGCCTCTATGTGAGCCTCGATGATGTGGCTGACCGGCAGCGGGCCCGGGAAGACCCGGAGCGGTTTCTGATGAGACTGCGTCGTGCGGCTGTGATTGATGAGGTGCAGCGCGCGCCTGAGTTGGTGGCATATATGCGGCGCATGAACTTAGAGTTGCCACGTGTCTTCGCGAGTTCGGTGCGGTTGGGCTTGCCTATGGAGCGGCTCGAATTGCATGGGCCGACGCTAGCGGAGCTGCAAAGACGGAATCCTCTGAAGCTTGAGATGATTGGCCGCTTTGTGCCAGCCCGGGAGAAGCAAAGAGTTGAAGAGGCAGGATGGGGGCAGAATGCGGGCTGGCCAGAGGCGGATTTGCGGGCCTTGGTTCCGGTGCGTGATCTTGATCGTTTGATTGCTTTTGCTGAGAAGGTAAAGGCCAGTAGTGGGACTGGTCTGCAACAGCAGGAATTGGCCAGGCAAGCGGGAGTGTCCCATCGGACGGCCGTAAGGTGGCTTGAGGCACTCGAAGCCTGCTTTCTCACAGTAAAGCTTGATCCTATTGAAGAAGATTTTGGACGCCGGATTGTGAAGCGGCCGAAGCTGCATTTTCTGATGGGGAGCGGGAATTTTGAGAGTGAAGTGGTTTCGGAAATCTACCGGAATGCATGTCATTCGGGAGTCGAGGTGCGCTTGGGGTATTGGAGGGATTCCAATGGGCTCGAGATTCCCCTGGTCATCGACGGGATTGGAGTGGGGATTACAGAGACCCTGAATCCTGCAGTGGAAGGCGCTTTGCAGCGATGGATGCGTATTTCACAGTCGGGGCAGGCGGCGATGATTACGAGGGAGCTGCCCAAATTGGAAAGGCGGGAGCTGCGGGTGTTGCGCTACGAGGCGAGGCAACTCTGAATATGTCGTGATAAAATGACATCGTTGTGTATGCAGGTCATATCATTCTTCTGGGGTTAATGGTTTCGCCAGCCCTGGTAGCGCAATCGACGAAAGCGGAGCTTTTAGGAACGCTGCGTGACCCTGCGGGCCTAACAGTGAGCGGAGCCCGTGTGGAGTTGGAGAATTTGGCAACAGGCCTGACCCTGTCTCAATTGGGCGGAGACGGGGGAGAATTTCAGTTTCTTGGCCTCCCTGCAGGGGAATATCGTTTGCGGGCAGCCAAAGAGAAGTTTGCGACGCTCGAGCGATCCGGGATTGTGTTGCGAGTTGGGGATCGCGTGGGGCTTGAACTCGAACTAAAACTGGGAGACACCAGTCAGGCGATGGAGGTCAATGCAGCCCCGCCGTTGTTGCAGTCAAGCCGGGGCACAGTTAGCTTTGTGGTGGAGCAAAAGAAAGTGGTTGCGCTGCCGCTGGATGGCCGTAACTTTGTACCTTTAATTGCCCTGGCCCCGGGAATAAACCTGCCACCGGGAGGCTTGCTGCCGCGAATCAATGGCAGCCGCCCGAGAGTCAGCGAATACATCTACGACGGGATTAGCGTCTTGCAGCCAGAACCAGGGCAGGTAGCGTTTTACCCGGTGATTGACGCAATCGAAGAATTCCGTGTCGACACCAATAGTTATTCAGCCGAGTACGGGCGCTCCAATGGCGGTGTGATTATGGTGAACCAGAAGTCGGGCTCAAACGAGTGGCATGGGACGGTTTTCGAGTTTTTCAGGAATGAGAAATTGAATGCCAGGAATCTGTTTGCCAGCACTGGGCCCAAGCCCAGATTCCGGCGGAACCAGTATGGCTTTGTCGTGGGTGGGCCGATTCAGAAGAACAAGACCTTCGTCTTTGCCGATTGGCAGGGCACACGGCTGAATACCGGAGTAGTGAGAGTCAGCACGGTGCCGACGACGGCGCAGCGGCGAGGTGTTTTTGGCAATGCGGTATTCGATCCTGCCACGGGGAGAACCGAAGCTTTTGCCGCAAACACGATCCCGCTGAGCCGTTTTGATCGTGCTGCGCTGGCAGTCGTGGACCGGTACCCGGGACCCAATGTTTTTACGGCTAGTGGATCGGAAGCGACGGCGAACAACTATCGCCGCGTAGGAAACGATGACACGGTGGCCGACCAGTTTGACGGGCGGCTGGATCGATATTTCGGAGCGCGGCACCGGGTATTTGGGCGCTATTCGTTTTTGCAGGATGACAGTAAACCGACAACACCGCTGGCAGATGGAAGCGGAAACCTGACTTCTGGTGTGATCGGAAACACGATCACCCGAGCTGATAGCGTGGCGGGAGAACATACCTGGAACACCAGCCCAAGCTCTGTGAACCAGCTGCGATTCGGGTTTACAAGGCGCAATTTTGAGCGGAATTCGCTTCGGTTGAGCAAACCGGTTGGAGAGGTGACGCTGATTCCAAACCTGCCTTTGTCTTCGTTCTCAGATGTGCTTCCGACCTACGACCTGGTTGGCTTTCAGCAATTGGGGGCACCGGCAAGCGGGAATGCGAATTTCACTACTTCGGTGACGCAGTTTGTGAACAACTATTCCTGGGTGAGCGGTGGACATAGCGTGAAGGCTGGGGCAGACCTGCGCTGGCAGACTCTCGATGTCTTGCAGCCACCTAGCCCGACTGGAAACTTTCAATTCACGAATATCTTCACAAGTGGAGCAACGGCCAATTCTGGCAACAGTTTTGCGTCGTTTCTTTTGGGACAAGTCGGGCGATTCAGCATTGATGCACAGCCGGATTTGATCCAGCCACGGGCCAAGATCGCTGAATTCTTTTTGCAGGACGATTGGCGAGTGGCAAGGAAGCTAACGCTGAATCTAGGGGTTCGCTACACCTTGAACTTTCCTTCTACGGTGGTGGGAAACCGGGGAGCGGTTTTCAATCTGAAGTCACAGAAGCTGGATTATCTGGGTGCGAACGGAGTTTCGAGAGGTGCGCGTAACCTCGAGAAGAAAAACTTTGCACCGAGACTGGGCTTTGCCTACAAGGTGAGAGAGTCGTTCGTGTTGAGAGGAGGTTACGGCATGACCTGGATTGAACAGACTGGGATCACGACACCCTTTACAACCCCACTCTTTCCGTTTGTCCAAACTCTTGGGCAACAGTCTCTCGATAACATTCGCCCGGCTTTTGTTTTGTCGCAAGGGCCAACGGTGCGCCTTGCGCCGGCCGGGCCAGACGCAGGATTGGGACAGGGTGTGTTTGGTGTGCAGCGCACCAACGGAAGCGGCTATGCACAGCAATGGAACTTTACCTTGCAGAAGACCTTCGGGGTGAACTGGAGTTTTGAAGGTGGTTACCTTGGCTCAAAGTTGACCCGGTTGGGGGTGCCGGATGTGAATCTGAATCAACTGAGTGTCGAGCAGTTGGCGCTGGGGTCGCAATTAACGCAGCAGGTGGCTAATCCTTACCTGGGCCAGATCCCGTCGAATAGTTCGCTGGGAGGTGCAACGATTCCCCGCGGACAATTGCTGCGGCCTTACCCTCGGTTTGCCAGTGTTGCTCTCTACCGGAATAACGTTGGCCACTCGACGTACCATTCGTTTCAATCTAGAGTGGAGAAGCGATTTTCGCGCGGCCTGACGTTCACGCTGGCCTATACGTTTTCAAAATTAATCGACGATGCAGGAGCCGTCTTTGATGCTGCGGTGCTTACTGGCCCGGCGGCAAGTTTTCAGGCTGCCGATAGTTTCAATAAGCAGCTCGAGAAGGATGTGTCGACAGGGAATGTGCCTCACATTTTGGCATCGGGCTTTGTGTATGAATTGCCGTTTGGACGTGGGCGATTGCTTGGAGGCTGGCAGGTGGCGGGACTGGTGAGAGCCCAATCCGGGAGCCCCATTGCAGTGACTCAGGCGACAAACCTGAATGCTTTTGCAGGCTTTGGTGTGCAGCGTCCCAACAGGCGCGAGGAAACCGCTTTGCCACCAGATCAGAGGTCAACTGGACGCTGGTTCAATACGGCGGCGTTTGCACAGGCGGGTCAGTTTACGATCGGGAACCTCGACATGATGTTGGGGAAGACCTTTCAACTGAGGGAAAAGATGCGGTTGGAGTTTCGTGCCGAAGCTTTCAATCTGACGAACACACCCCCACTCGGGAACCCGAATGGTAGCTTTGGCAATGTAGGATTCGGGTCGATCACGACTGCACTGGACCCGCGTGTGTTTGAACTTGTAATGAAGTTTCATTTCTGAGGTGCGCATGGACACAAGAATTCAGAATCAGTTGAGTGCGATCCGGAAGAGCCGGGGGATTGGGGCGGCCGATCTCGCGGCCCAAGTGGGTGTGAGCCGGCAGACGATTTATGCGATTGAGGCCGGGACTTATGTGCCCAATACTGAGGTGACGCTGAAGCTGGCGCGGGTCTTGGAGGTGCCTGTCGAGGAGCTGTTTTCGTTAGGCGAGGAAGCGCCGGTAGCGGCCGCGGCTGTGGTATCGGATGTGTTGAGTGCGACACCGGTTACCAAGGGGCAGGCTGTGCGGGTTTGCCAGGTGGGGAGCCGGCGAGTAAGCATCCCGGTGAATGCTTCGCCCTATTATTTGCCAGAAGCCGATGGGGTGATTTCGAAGCTGGGCCGGACGCCGGGCAAGGCCGATCTGGTGGCATTTGCCAAAGAGGAATCGAGTACCAGAAAGCTGGTTCTCGCCGGTTGTGATCCCGCAATCGGGCTTGTGGCGCGGATGGCAGAGAAGCTGGGCGGAGTCGAAATTGTGTCGGCTGGAGCTTCTAGCAAGCTGGCACTTCGGTGGTTACAGGAGGACAAGGTGCACATTGCGGGCTCGCATCTTGAGGACCCCGAATCTGGAGAGTTTAACTTGCCCTATCTGCGCAGTACCTTTCCGGAGGAGGACTTTGCGGTGATCAGTTTC
>JAPKYY010000800.1 GCA_026394095.1 Acidobacteriota bacterium
TGAGCTCACTCAAAGGGAAAGATGTGGTGCTGGTTTTTTACCGCGGCTACTGGTGACCTTATTGCGCAACGCAACTAGTTGAGTTGCACAAGCTGATTCCGGCTGAGCGGAAGGATCGTACGGTGATTGTGGCGATTGCGCCGGATGCGATGGAGAAGTTGGGAGATATCATCCCGAAGGTGAAAGCCAAGACGGATGGACAGTTTCTGGTGACGCTGCTGAGCGATGCCGATCATATGGTGATTGACCGGTATGGGTTGCTGAATGTGGAAGCGGCAGCAAGGGGGAGATTTTTACCTCATCCGACGACTTATGTGTTGGACCGGAAGGGTGTCGTTCGTTGGAAGTTTACGGAGAAGGACTATAAGGTGAGGCCGACGAATGAGGTGATTTTGAAGGAGTTGCTGAAGCTGGAGTAGCATGGCTTCCTCGCTGGCACGTGTATTGAAGGCAAAGATACTTAGCTTTGGCGAATTTCCTCAGAGTGAATTGATCGCGCTCGAGGAGGATTCGTAGAGTTTCTGTTTTGCACTCTTCCGAAGGGCAGGACCAAGCCAATAGCCGGCGGGGGCAAGGGCTTCCCATCCCGTCTATAGAGCTCAATCACTTCATCGACGGCAGCACACAACTGCTCGAAAACTGTCACCTCGTCCTGACCGTGGCAGCCTCCGTAGAGTAATCCGGGACAGCTTCATACGAAGCAGCCATCTTCGTTGGACCACTCGACGATCTTGATGTAGTTTACTCTCTCCTTCATCTCGTAGCCTCTTCGATTGACAAAGCCATGCCTCTCAAAATCGGCAAATAGCTAATGTATCTTCTCAGGCATTCATTCCAACTATCCCGATTGAAAGCGTCCGGCTGCCCTGCCAATCGCCTATTTCGAAGCTGCAGGAGACGCAGGCTCGAAGGACAGGCGCAGTGTAAACTCTCGCCGCAGGAGAGCAAGGCTGAAGAGGCACTGGGCCGCGCCAGCAGCAACGGCGAGATACCAGAGTTCCGTAAGGACGAAGCCAGCGCGACGAGAGAGCCAGAGTGCCGGGAAGACGAAGATCAGCAGTCGCATTACTGAGCTTAAGAGGGCGGGCCAGGCATTGCCCATCGCCTGGAAGAGCGAAGAACTTGTGAAGGTAAGGCCGAAGGCGAGGAAGCCCCAAGAGAGGATGCGCAGGTAGTCGGCGGCATAGGTGATGACTGGCGGGTCTGAAGTGAAGAACTTCACCAGCGCGTCCGGGGATAGATGGCAGAGGATCGTCATTACCGACATGAGACTGGCAGCCATGATTGCGGCGGTGCGGAAGGTCTCGCGAACACGATCGGCTTTCATCGCGCCGAAGTTCTGGGCGGCCAAGGGGGAGGCTGCGAAACTTACGGCCATTACGGGCAGGAAGAGAGATTGCATCAGACGGACACCAATGCCGAAGCCGGCTTGGGCGTCTGCGCCCTGATCGCGAATGATGCTGTAGACAAATGCAGAGTAAACCGCCATGATCAGGAACTCACCACCGGAGGGGAGGCCGATTGCAAGCAGACGCTTCCAGATATCGATGCGCGGAGAGAAGGATGCTGCGCTGAAGCGAACGAAGCTGGCGTTTTTAACGAAGTAGAGAGATAGGGCCGCGACGCCGATGATGAGGGCAATGAGAGTGGCGAGACCCGCTCCTTCTGTGCCCATCGGGATACCGGTACCCCAGCCGACGATCAGGACTGGTGCGAGGATGGCGTTGATGGCGACGGTGAGAACCTGTACCACCATGGTGGGCTTGACGACACCGGTGGCGCGCAGGGCGGAGCTCATAGAGACAAGAGCAAACTGCAGGGCAAATGCGGGAACGAGGTATTTCAAGTAGCCGCTGGCGGCAGCCAGAGTTGCCGCATCGGCGCTGAGCCAGCGGCAATACGAGTCTTGAAAGATCAGGCCAAAGAGCAGGAAGGTGCAGCCGAGGACAACCGAGAGCAGGCAGGATTGATCAAAAACGGACTGGGCATCGGCTTGATCTCGCCGGCCTGCGGCCTGGGCAATCAGACTGGTTGTGCCGACGCCGAGCATCTGGGTGAGTGCGAGGATGACCATCATGAGATTGCCAGCCAGACCGACTCCGGCGATAGCAGGGCCACCGAGGGATGAGACGAAGTAGAGATCAACGAGGAAGTAGAGGGTCTGCACAACCATGCTGATCGCGATGAAGGAGGCGAGTTCGATCAGGTGGCGTGGGATAGAACCCTGGGTGAGATCTTTCACGGCCTGATTTTAGCGCAGGCGCTGTCAAGTTCGCGTGATCGTTGTGGAGCGGGAATCTCGCTATGTAGGATAGAAACTATGTTTAAGAAAATTGCGCTCGTGCTGTTTGCCCTGATTGTAGTGGCAGGTGTGGTGGCTTATCCGAAGCTGAAGCAGTTGAAGGTAGTAACGCCTGAGTATCAGGTGCCGGGGCAATTGGTGAAGCTCGAGCAGGGTTGGAATGCTGAGCAACAGAAGCAGTTTCATCACACCCCGCAAGGTACACGGCTGGTACGTTACGAGTGGTTTCTGGCGTTGGAGCAGCCGTGCTTCTTTGGTTGCGGGCCGTTTGCCAGTCAGGAGTATCTTGGGCGCTTCGGGTTTCTGGCTGGAGATCGCGACCCGAAGTTGAACCCGGATGCTTTGCCGGTGGGACTAGCGCGACAAACAGATTTCGCTGACCCGGTGAGCGGGACAAGTTACCCGGTGCTTGGGCTGACTTGCGCAGCTTGCCACACGGGTGAGTTGCACTACAAAAACTATGCCGTGCGGATCGAGGGCGGCGTGGCAATGATTCAGCCGACTGAGTTTCAGAAAGCGCTAGGAATCGCACTTGTAATGACGGATATGCTGCCGTGGCGGTATAGCAAGTTTGCAGAGAAGGTGCTTGGGCCGCAGGCGACTGAGGCAGACCGGGCGAAGCTGAAGCAGGAGTTTGGAGCGTTTATCGAGAAGGCGAAGGCCGAGCTGGCATTGGTGCAGACGCGGAACTTGTATCCGAATGACGCCGGATTTGGGCGGACCGATGCGCTGACGCGGATCGGAAATCAGGTGTTTGGGGCCGATATGCAGAAGCCGGAGAATTATGCGCAGGCCAATGCTCCGGTGAGGTTCCCGC
Organism: Acidobacteriota bacterium; assembly: GCA_026394095.1. Classification (GTDB taxonomy): domain Bacteria; phylum Acidobacteriota; class Terriglobia; order Bryobacterales; family Bryobacteraceae; genus Bryobacter. Next base: position 3,120 of record JAPKYY010000800.1, read on the forward strand.
AGGTTTGGGATGCGTCGTGGTTTACATGGGTGCAGTACAACTCGTCGATTGCGGATCCGCTGGTGCGGAATATCGGTGAGGCGCTGGGAGTAAGGGCGATGGCGAAGTTGTATGGCCCGGATGCCAAGGAGTTCAAGAGCAGTGTCAACATGACGGGACTTAAGACGCTGGAAGATTTGCTATCAGGGCCTGAGCCTTATACGGGATTGCAGTCGCCGAAGTGGCCTTCGGTCTTCCCTGCCCTGGATGCTGCGAAAGTGGCAGAAGGCGCGGCTCTTTATGAGCAGCATTGCGCGGGTTGCCATATGCCGTCGATTGACAAGTTGAAGGCGGATCTGGGGTCTGCTGCACCCAGATATTGGGTGAGCAATGCGAGTGGCAAGCGGTTTCTCGATTTGCTCGATGTACAGGTGGTGGATGTAGGCACCGATGGACGTTCGGCGATGGACTTTATTGCGCGTTCGGCAGATAGCGGGGATCTTGGGAAGGCACGTATTTCGGCTGGAGTGGGACTGGAACTGGTAACGAAGGGAATTCGGGATCAGTTCTTTATCCGGGCCGGGTATTCAGCCGAGCAGAAGGCAGAGTGGATGGGGTACAGGGAGGAGAATGCGGCGGCTGTGAGATCGAAGCCGATCTATAAGGCTCGCCCGCTGAACGGGGTCTGGGCGATTGCGCCTTATTTGCATAATGGGTCGGTGCCGAGTCTGTATGAGTTGCTGGCATCGAAGGAGCAGCGCGGGATGCCTGTGTTCTGGCTGGGCAACAAACAGTTTGACCCGGTAAAGGTGGGCTATGAGCAGAAGGAGTTTGAGGGTGGTACGCGGTTTGATTATTCGCTGCCGGGGAATAGCAATTCCGGACACTGGTTTCAAGATGGACCTCGTGGCCGGGGAGTCGTTGGACCGGCGCTTAGCGACGCTCAGAGGTGGGCTCTGGTGGAGTATATAAAGTCGTTGTAACGAGAGTCCTGCCACCAGGGCAGCATGAGTAGCCTGAAGAGGCGATAGAAGCGGACTACCTTTAAAAACTTTAATTGAATCTTAAGGACAGGAGTAGTCCTAGGCGGGTAATATTTGTACAGCGCGTGAAAAACCGCTGAATGAATTAGGAGAAATATACCAATGAAAAAGTTTGCGTCTTTGCTGCTCACCCTGTCCCTCGTGATGGGCGTTGCCACCGTGTCCTTCGCTCAGGATGCCCCCAAGAAGGAAGAGAAGAAGGAAAAGAAGGGCAAGAAGAAGATGGAAGAAAAGAAGCCTGCATAAGGTATTCGTTCTTTAGTCTTTTCGAGTAACGAAAAAAAATGCCGCGCCTGGGATCATTCCCTGGCGCGGCATTTACTTTTAGAGACTTAAAGCAGGCTGTCGCGGCGCTGCTTCTCAAGAAGCTTGACGATCTGGCCGACATTTTGTGCTTTGTCGCGGTCGAGGACGAGTAGTGCGTCCGGGGTGTCGACGACAACGAGGTTCTTAACGCCGAGCATGGCTACGAGCTTGCCCGGGGCGTCAACGTAGTTGCCAGTGCTGTCGTTGAAGATAGCTTCGCCGCGAGAGGCGTTACCTTCTGTGTCGTGCTTCTGAAGGTCATAGACGGCACTCCAGGAGCCGACGTCGTTCCAGCCGAAGTCCGGTGCAGGGACGCCGAGGATGCCTTTTTCTTTTTCGAGAACGGCATAGTCGATCGAGATGTCTTCGCAGAGAGGGAAAACGCGGGAGAGTTCGGGGAAGAAGTCTGGGCTCAGGAATGGGGGAAGACCCCGGATGAGCTTGGAGGTCTTGGGAAGGTGGTTGTCGAGGGCTTCCAGGAGCCGTGAGGCCTGCCAGAAGAACATGCCGGCGTTCCAGTAATAGTTGCCGGACTTGAGGAATTTCTTTGCTGTTGGGAGGTCTGGCTTTTCGCAGAAGCGGGTGATCGGGACGGTGTCGAGGCTACCGAAGGCGGTCTTCTTGGGGAATTCGATGTAGCCGTAGCCGGTTTCGGGG
>JAPKYY010000635.1 GCA_026394095.1 Acidobacteriota bacterium
GGCGAAGGCCTCGGCAATCAGTTTCTCGCCCACATCCGCGAAGTAGACGCGATCGTACAGGTCGTCCGTTGCTTCGAGAATTCCAATATCGAGCACGTCATGGATACCGTCGATCCCGTTCGCGACATCGAGATCATCAACACCGAGTTGCTGCTCGCCGACATGGACAGCATCGAAAAACAGAAGGGTAAACTCCAGAAGCTCGCCCGCAGCGGAGACAAAAAAGCCGCAGCCACAATCGACTTGATCGCACGCCTCGAGCCTCATCTCTCAGACGGCAAGTACGCCGTCACCCTCGATATGTCTCCAGAGGAGAAGGCTCTCGCCAAACCCCTTTTCTTACTCACCAACAAGCCCACCATCTACGCTTGCAATGTGGCTGAAGGCGATCTGGCCAACCCGGAAGCCAACCCCTTTGTTGGCAAGGTCCGCGAATATGTCGCTACCCACCACGACACTAGCGCCGTCGTCGTTTCAGCCGAAATCGAGGCCGAACTCGTCATGCTGGCCGCAGAAGAAGCCGCAGAATATCTCGAAGGCCTGGGCGTCACCGAAAGCGGCGTCGGCAACCTGATCAAGGAAGCTTACCATCTGCTCGGCCTCCGCACCTATCTCACCACCGGCGTCAAAGAAACCCGCGCCTGGACGATCCACGCAGGCTGGAAGGCACCGCAAGCCGCAGGCGTCATCCACTCTGACTTTGAGAAGAGCTTCATCTCCGCCGACACAATCGGATTCGAAGAACTGGTCGCTCTTGGTAGTTTTGCCAAAGCACGTGAAGTAGGCAAGCTTCGCACAGAAGGCAAAGAGTACGTGGTCGCCGATGGCGACGTGATGGAATTTAAGACCTTTGTCTAGCGCTTGGCCGCCACGCGCACTTCCACGTCATCAGGAGTCCCAGGGTCGGCACAAGCCGTAAACCGGAACTTCTTGTCATAGCAAATCATCATTTCTGAAAACCGGTTGCCAGAAACAACCCGCACCTGCGTGTGTTCTGCCTTCAGACCCTTCAAATTGTTTGCATCCACAAAGATCTTGCGAATGGCGCCAGCCCGCGTCATTCCACCTCTCAAGTCAGGCAAAACCAGGTTCTTGTAAAGTGCCTCAATCTGGTCGAGATAAGCGGCTGCATTCGGCCACGCACAGGTACCGTGCTTTACCCACTCATCCTGAATCAACTGCGCCCCGGGCATCGTGCAAAGATGCGGGCGGATTGTCTTGGCAGGCAAAATCTCGGGAGCTTTGCAATTCCGCGGATGCTCGTCGCTCCGTCCCGCCTTGGCTGATTGCGGCCATAGCCCATGCACCACAAATCCAAATCGATTCTCACTGCACTGCCAGCTATTTCTCGGATTCTGTCCCGCCGGTGAATTGCAGAACTGCGGCGACCAACTCAGCGACAGGCCGTGATAATCCACAGCAATGTCTTTGTTCTTGTAATCCACTTTCGTGGGACGAGTTGAAGGAACGTCCCCTGGGATCACACACTGTTGCCCCAGGGCACTCACTGAAAAAACCAATAAAGCAAAACGACGCATGATTGTCATCCTAAACGATGCACGCTTCCTTCGAGCACCAGCACGCTCGATCCACCCACTTGAACTTGATCCACAGACCCATCTCCAGCCCTTAGCGCCGACAACAACAACTCGCTCGGCCGCCCCATCAAATGCCCCTGTTCCATCCGTACGGTCTTGCCAGACCCCGCAATCCCATACTTCGCAAGATAGGCCGCTGCACAGCCTGCCGCAGACCCCGTAGCCGGATCCTCCAGCCGCGGAGTGATCTTTCGCGCATGAACCGTGCTGCCCTTGTCGAGTGTGTCGCGAGTCAACAGATAGATCCCACGCTGTACATCTCCTTTAGCGAAATACTCCGTCAGCGCCGCCCAGTTAAACCGGACGCTCTTCATCGCTGCCATCGTCTTCACCATCACGATCAGATTCGGGCGTCCCGTTGATACGTTCTGAATCGGATAGGCCGCGTCTAGATCCTCCACCTTCAACCCCAACATCGGCGCCAATACAGAAGCCTCGTGTGTCTCACGAAACTCTGGCTTCTGCTGCAACATCATCGCAGTGGCTCCATTGAAAGTGACTGGAATCGGCCCCTGCGGCACATTCACCACTACCGTCTTCTCCGACGGATTCCGCCGCTGTAGCGCAAACGCCGTCCCCAGCACAGGATGTCCAGCAAAGGGTAGTTCCTGCGTTGCCGTAAAGATCCTCACCTTTCGATCTTTGGTAACAAAGGTCGTCTCCGAGTGATTCATCTCGCGAGTCAGCGCAAACATCTGCTCGGTCGTCAGGCCATCGGCATCAAAGAAAACTCCCAGTGGATTTCCGCCAAAGGCCTTCGCCGTAAACAACATAACTATTCAGACCCCTTCACAAAAGGTGAAAGCGACACCCGGACACCAGCCTTCAGACTCTTCATAAACTCAAGCGACAAAATCCCACCCGAATCTGTCCGCGCCTCTTCCAGCTCATGGTCATCGATCTCGATGTCGTAGACGGCATTCGGTCGCAGCCCAATCAGATACCATGCCTCGCGATCGTTACCGGTCAATTGGAACTGAATTGGCTTGAGCAGATCCTGTCCACCCACCAGAATCGTTGCTCCACCCATCTCCACTGGCGGCGTCGCCGGCGACACCTTCAGCACCTTTCGCTTGCCGTCTTCAAACAACTGAATCTTCCCGTCGTAGTAGCAGAGAAACCGGGCTTCTTCCTCCCAGTGATTGCGAATGAAGAGCATCCCGTTCCGCTTGTCGTGATAGGAATTCGGCAAGTGATGGTAGGTCAAGCCTGGCTGATACGGATTCGCCCACAGAAACTCATACGGAATCCCCAATGCTGACCGCAAGAGATAGCGATCCTGCATCAACCAGCCCTGCAGCGACTGCGCCAGTTCCGCATTATTATCCAGTGCTACCAGCGACAACTCGGCAGACCGCAACATCGTCGCCAGGGTCAGATCCGGCTCACCATCGCCGGTAAAAAAGGCCACTCGAAACTCATTATCCGGCCCGGGATAAGGTGCCGGATAATATCCCAGCATCTGCGTCATGGGCAGATCAATGAAGTATTGCGGGGAATCCTGCCGCAAGTCAATCTCCAGGTTGTCCCGAATCACATGCAGGAATTCAAGCAACGGATACAACTGATCCGGCTTCACCGGCATCGCCTGCTTCAAGCCCGGCGCCACCTTCGCCCGCCAGTGCAGCACCGTTTCGCGCAAGACGCTCTCTGACAGGGCTGCATCCAGATCCGCAATCGCCAGAGCCACAAAGGCCCTGTCCCGCAACGAACGAAAATCCGTGATCGCCGGCACCGACTTTCTCAACTTCTCACCCAACGCTTTGGTCTGCCCTTCGGCCAGAGAGCCGGCACACCAGTCATAGACAATCGCTTCCTGCCGCAAATCCCCAAGCTTCGATTTCACCAGCCACGCATAGGCATTGTTGCAATGAACTGGGTTGCCACTAATCCGGCTCGCCAGTGCCAGCGCAAAACCCGCCTCCGGCATCGCAGCCCCGTTCGCTACATAAGTGTCAAACTGTTGGAAGCGAATTGTTTGACGCTCCCTCTCGCGCGTCAGCAGCCGCAATCTCGAGGGCCGCAGCAAGAGCCGGGGCGACTCGGTATATGTCTTGTAGTTTTCTTCGCTAGCCGTCTGCCCCAGCACTGTCCCGCAGACAAGCAAAATCAGAAGCCACTGCATTGTTCTTTCAGTGTGTCACA
>JAPKYY010000702.1 GCA_026394095.1 Acidobacteriota bacterium
GCGGCGTCCAAGTCGGCCATGAGACAGGCTTTGATTCAGGCGCATCACTCGAGTATGTTTATCGCAATGAGCCTTCCGGCATCACACCACTCGGGCGCCTGATCGACTGGGTCTACCTGAATGCGATCGGCTGGCGAGGAATCCGCGTTCGCCGAAAGATGCTGGAAGCGCTTCTGGTTGCGGCCATGAAGGCACTGCGCGGAGAAGGCCGGGCCATACACATACTTGATGTAGCGGCTGGCCATGGGCGATATGTGCTTGAGTGTGTCAAGCAGAGCGGGATTCCCGTTGAGAGCATTTTGTTGCGAGACTTCGCGGCAGAGAATGTCGTGGCCGGTCAAGCGGCGATTGCACATTGGGGCCTTGCGAATGCTCGTTTTGAAAAGGGTGACGCATTCAAGCTGGGCACGATTGAGCCGCAAGCCAGCATTTCGATTGTCTCTGGACTTTACGAGTTGTTCCCCGACAACAAGTTGGTTGAGGCATCGTTGCGCGGCATTGCTGACGCTACCGAGCCCGGAGGCTTTCTGCTTTATACCGGGCAACCCTGGCACCCACAACTGGAGATGATTGCGAGAACATTGAGCAGTCATCGAGCAGGGGCGCCCTGGGTTATGCGGCGACGCACCCAGGAGGAGATGGATCAACTGGTGATGGCAGCCGGATTCCGAAAAGTGGAGCAACGGATAGACCCCACGGGCCTGTTCACCGTATCTCGCGCGGAACGGATCTAGATGGAACGATCGCTCAAGCGGCCTTATCTCAGGGCCGCTGTCTGGCTGGCATTGCTTGGTTCGTTCTTCTTTCTTAGCTACAACGCCGCCAATGACTATGCGGCCAGCCTCGCGAGCGTGCCTTCGATCGTCTTTGGATGGGAGCGGCATTTGCCTTTCCTCGCCTGGAGCATTGTGCCGTATTGGTCTTGCGATCTTTTGTATGCCATCTCTTTTGCGCTTTGCAGGACGCGTGAGGAACTGGACAGGCACGCCTTGAGATTGCTTGCGATACAGATTTTCTCGGTGGCCTGCTTCGTGCTATTTCCTTTGCGTATGAGCATAGAGCGGCCTCCGTTGGACGGCCTTGCAGGTTGGCTTTTTGCGAGCCTCACGAGCTTTGACAAACCCTTTAATCAGGCACCTTCGCTGCATGTGAGCCTTGCCGTGATTCTGTGGATTTGTTACCGGCGCGTTCTCAGCGGGTGGGCTCGGCGTCTTGCAGCGGGCTGGCTAATTCTGGTTGCCTTGTCGGCATGGACAACATACCAACATCACTTCATTGATCTGCCGTTGGGGCTGTGGGCTGGGCTGCTGGTGCTTGCGGCAATCCCGGAGAGACGCTTCACCGATGTGAGGCGCCCGAAATTGTCTGTCTTCTATTTACTTGGGGCAATTGCCGTTGCTTGTGGTTCAGTGCTTTGGCTTGGAGCTTTGTGGCCGGCCTTTGCGCTATCGATGGTGGCTTGCGCTTACTGGACGGTAGATCCGACATGGCTATCGAAACGCAACGGCCGTATTGCATTCTGGATGTGGCCTTACTCTTTGGGGGCCTGGATCAACTCCCGCTTCTGGACTCGCAATCAGGAGCCCTGGCAGCATCTGGCCGATGGAGTGTGGGTTGGCCGCGCGCCAGCCCCGGGCACCAAGTTTGCAAGCATTATTGAT
>JAPKYY010001039.1 GCA_026394095.1 Acidobacteriota bacterium
GGCAAAGTGCCCCAGCCGGTCATAATGATTCCGCGCCAGCCCAAACGCATCCCGAACCCAGAACCCCAACGGGACCTCAGCATACGTGTAATGCCCGCCCAGCATCAATATCAGACAGTGAATCAGTATCAACCCATACACCAAATCCGTCAACCGAAAGCTGCGGTAGGTCCAAGCCAGCACAGCCATACCAACAATCGCTGGCACTACCTCGAGAAACCAGGTAAACAGGTCCTTCGTACCCATCGCAGACATCACAAGTCCAACCAGCCAGATCGCCGCCATCACCCCGTGCCGAGTTTGCATCCTTCCATCTTAGGCCCCGCGCAGCCCGCGTCTCAGCGACAATAGAAAGACATGTCCACTGCTCCTCCGCGCGTCGCGGTCATCATGGGCTCCAAGTCCGACTGGGAAACCATGCGTCACACCGACGACATGCTCAACTTCTTTGGCGTCCCTCATGAATGCCGCATCGTCAGCGCCCATCGCACCCCAGAATATATGGCCGCCTATGCCCGCGAAGCCGAAGAACGCGGCATCGAAGTCATCATTGCCGGTGCCGGTGGCGCGGCTCATCTGCCCGGCATGGTCGCTGCCCACACCCTCGTTCCGGTCCTCGGGGTCCCGGTGGAATCTCACGCCATGAAAGGCATCGATTCTCTCTATTCCATCGTTCAGATGCCCGGTGGCATCCCCGTTGGCACCCTCTCCATTGGCCGCGCTGGAGCCAACAACGCCGCCCTCCTCGCGGTTGCTATCCTCGCCAATCACGACCCTGAATTGCGCTCGAAGCTCCGCACCTTCCGCAAAGAACAAACCGACAAAGTACGCCGCGAAACACTCCCATGAAACCCAGTCTTCCCGGTGCCACCATTGGCATCCTCGGCAGCGGCCAACTCGGCCGCATGTTCGCAATGTCCGCCCGCCGCCTTGGCTATCACATCCACGTCTTCTCACCCGACAAGCACTCACCAGCCGGCCAGATCGCCGACAAAGAATCTGTCGGTGACTACGACGATCTCGACGCCATCAAGGCCTTCGCCAAGAAGGTCGACGTCGTCACACTCGAATTCGAAAACATCCCCTTCGCCGCTGCCGAAAAGGCCGAGAAGCACGCCCCACTAAGGCCTGGCCCGAACGTCCTCCACACGACGCAGCACCGCCTCCGCGAAAAGACCTTCCTCAAGAACAACAACTTCCCGGTCACCGACTTCATCGCTATTGAAGACGGGCTCCCGGACAATGCAAGCTTCCCGGCCATCCTCAAAACCGCCGGCTTCGGCTACGACGGTAAAGGCCAGCACAAGGTCAACTCAAACGAAGAACTCGCTGCCGCCTGGAAAAAACTCGACAAACAACCCTGTGTCCTCGAAGCCTTCGTCCCCTTCGAGCGCGAACTCTCCGTAGTAGCCGCCCGCGGCCTCGATGGAGCCTTCGTACATTACGGAGTGCTCGAGAACGCTCACGCCAACCACATTCTCGACATCACCACCGCACCAGCGCTGATCCCCGCCAAAGCCTACAAAGACGCCATCGAAATCACCGAAGGCATCTTCACCAAGCTAGACATCATCGGCACCACCTGCGTCGAGTTCTTCTACAAGTCTGACGGCACAATCATCGTCAACGAGATCGCCCCGCGCCCGCACAACTCAGGCCACCTCACCATCGACGCCTGCACCACCAGCCAGTTCGAACAACAGCTCCGTGCCGTCTGTGGCCTCCCGCTCGGCAACACCGCTTTCCATTCGCCAGCCGCCATGGCCAACCTGCTCGGAGACATTTGGCAACCCACTCCGAATTGGGCCGCCATGCTGCAGTTCCCCGAAGTCCACCTCCACCTCTACGGCAAAGAAGAAGCCCGCCCGGGGCGCAAGATGGGACACGCAACGGCCCTCGGCAAATCCGGTGTTCACGCCGCGGGTATCGTCAGAGCCGCCCGCCAGGCTGCCTCTACCTGAAAGCTCCGGCCAGCAAACTCTAAGCTCCGCGCATGAAGCCGTAGGGCTTCCCCGCCCCGCCCATAAAGCGGGTC
>JAPKYY010000520.1 GCA_026394095.1 Acidobacteriota bacterium
AAGGGTAGAACGGTAGCATCCATACTTCGCTTAATGCGCGACTGGCATCGCAGTCTCGCTTTGGGTGGATCGGGATTTGCCTGGGCCCCTTCTGCAGTAAAACCGCTGCTGCTCGAAGAGTCCAACGAAGATGCATCAACCCCGCCAGGACAATGGCGCTTGATCGAGCTAACCAACTCTGCGCAACTTCGAGCCGAAGGCGCAGCCCTCCATCATTGTGTTGCCAGCTATGCGGATCGGTGCCGCCGCGGCATCTCCCGTATCTGGTCTCTTCGCTATTTGCGTGATGAGAGGATTCACCACACGATGACCATCGAAGTCGATCCACACAAACGCGCAATCGTCCAGGCTAGGGCTTTTGCCAACCGCATACCAAGCGGTAAACCGCTGAGGCTCTTGAGAGACTGGGCCCATCGAGAAAGGCTCCAACTCGCCATTTGAGCAGGGAGATATCATCCCGGTCAAAGACTAGGCACCCGCTCCACCTGCACATTCTGCACTCCCTCAACCGCAGACAGCGCACGCACCAATTCCGGCATCGACACTCCACCCTTGGGCTCAACCACGTAGTTGCCCTCAAGGCTCTCCCCCTGCTTCACCATCGCCAGCGACACCAGCTCACGACGCGAAAGCATTCCTTCCAGCGCTCCACAAACAATGTCATCCAACTCAAGTCCGGCCGCCACCCGCACCTTCATCTGAAGCTCCACCGCAATCGGCTTAGACCGCACTCCACCATACAAAAACACACCCTCAGCCAACGTCACCACCGCAATCCCGATCGTCGCCACCCACAAACTCCAGGCCCCTACCGCCATCCCCACAATCACCGCCAGAATCACATAGGCCGTATCCTGCGTATCCCGCACCACAGTTCGAAAGCGCACAATACTCAACGCCCCCACCAAACTAAACGCCCGCGCAATGTTATCTCCAATCACCTGCGTCACCATTGCGATCAGCACGCAAAGCAACAGCAGTGTCATCGGAAAAGTAGTCGCCGGAGCATGAGCCCCCCGCGTCCATCGATAAACAAACGCGATCACCAGTCCATATGCAAACGCCACCAGCAGGCGAAACAGCACTTCCAGCGGAGCCACAGCCGGCCCACCAGTCACAACATGAGTTAGAAATTCAGGCATTAGAAAGGCATCATCCCCGGCGGCGGTCCAAAGACCTGATCAATCCCGGCACGAAGTTGAGCTTCCGTTAATACTACCGCCCCACCACTCCAGCCAGCAAACCATTTCGCAAAGCACCGCTCAAACTCAGCCTTGCTCACACTTCCATCCTTATCCTCATCCATCGCTCGCACAAACGCAGGAGCAACAAAATTCGCCGGCCAAAATCCTCCTGGCGGTCCACCCATTCCCGGAGGTCCACCCATCCCCATTCCACCACCACCAACCTGTCCCTTCGACTCCCCACTCAACTGCGCCGCCACAGACTTGGCCCGTGGCCCAACAAACGCCTTAATGGGCAAACCGCCAGGCCCCCCAGGCCCTCGTCCAGGTCCCCCTGGCCCCATCCCTCCGCCGCGCGCCACAGTTTCCCCGGCAACACTCTTCTCAAACCGTCCCGCCTTATCCTCAGACTCCTCCTTCACCGCCACACGAATCACCGCCGCAGTCTCATCCACTTGCTTCGCAATCCGCCCCGGCTCAAAGATTGTTTTTTGAAACTCACTCATCCGGGCAAGGTAAGCTTTCTTAAACGCTGGCACAGCAAACAACCGTTCCAGAAACCGGTTCTCCCCCCGCCACGGGCGCTCGATACTCAACTCCGTCCCCCCACCCATCCCGCCAAACGATAGATCCAGATCCCAGGGCAAAATCTGAAAACGGTTCGTCTTCCCGCTCAGAGAGAGATAGAAATTCTGCCCCATCGCAAGAATGCTATCCATATTCGCTAACCACACATTGATAGCCAGATACCGCGCCACCTCATCCATTTCGAGATAAGAACCCACCTGCGCTTCAAACTCAGAATCGCTCCCAGTCGTCACCAGCTTCGCGAAATCAATCACCCTCTGTTTGTGTGCCGCCGTCAACTCGGTCTTGGGGTCATACATCTGCTTGTATTTCTTCCAGTCATCACCCAGATAGCCAAACAGATTCCGCGTCGAAGGCTTGAAAATAGCATCGCCCACCGCTTCCTCAGTGACATCTTCCACCACCGTGTAAAGCCCAAGATACTGCTTCTCGTACTTGCCAGCCACGGTCAAATAAACACGAGCATAAGAAGTCCGGGGTCCCGGCACAGCCCCATCCCGAAACAGTCGATAGGATAGCGGCTCATTCATCCAGCTCGCATCATTCACATTGGAATGCAAATTCAACGTGGTCACCCCAGCGATCTTCTGCCCCTTCACATACTTATTGAGATCCACCTTCAGCGACCGTTTGAGCGACCCTCGCGACATCATAAACGTACTGTTGCCCTTATACCGAACGGCAACATCCTGAAAAGCCTTCCCATTAAAGTCAATCGAGGCATGCACGTATTTGAAATCAATCCCGGCCATTGCCGAAGCCCCATTACGCCCACCTTCAGGCCCAAGCATCCCCCCCGGCCCACCGGGTCCACCAGGACCACGCCCCGGCATCCCACCAGGCATCCCCGCAGGCATCGGCATCAACCCACCCAGTCCCTTACGAACCTGTGCCTCGTTCAACTTACCTGCCTTGTCCTCATCCCAACCTGAAAACCACTTCTCCCCAAGCGCACGAAACTCTTCTTGAGACAGCTTCCCGTCACCATCCAGATCCCCCTTGAGAAAAGCCGGCATCACCATCATCGAAGGACCAAATCCTCCGGGGCCGCCAGGCCGCATTCCCGGCCCACGCATACCTCCAGGTCCACCCATCTGCGGCCCACCCTTAGGCTCCATCGCCGCCCACTCCTCCGCACTAAACTTCAAATCCACCGACCAGATCTTGGAAGCATCAAACAGCGCCGCAGCATTCTTCGGAGGCTTCTTCTCAGCAGCCACCATCCAAACAGCACTCAGGGTCAAAGCAGCAATCAGTATCATACGTTAACCAAATCGTAACCGACTCAAAAATCCAAAGACGTAAGAAATTGTAAAGCCACAACAGGTTATCGT
>JAPKYY010000713.1 GCA_026394095.1 Acidobacteriota bacterium
CACCAACGGCAACAAGAGCGCCGCCGCCGAACTCCTACGCCTCAAACGCACCACCTTAGGTGCCAAAATGCGAACCCTCCGCACCTTCGACAAAGGCCTCGCAATTAGCGCTTAGTCCCTGCAATTCGTGATACTGTGAAACTGTGCGTAACATCACAGTATCAGTGGACGACGAGACCTACAAGCGAGCCCGCATCGTGGCAGCAGAACAAGATACTTCCGTATCCGCCCTCGTGAAAACGTACCTGATTCAATTGGCAACTCAAGAATCAGAATTTGAGCGCCTCAAGCGGCAGGAGCAGGAAATCCGCGACAAGATCCTATCCTTCAACGCCTCCGACCGGTTAACGCGGGATGAGCTACACGACAGGCATCGGTGATGCCTCAATTCCTCGACACCAACATCCTGCTTTACTCCATCAGTCGCAACACTGAAGAAGCACCCAAACGCATCCGCGCAATAGAGCTATTGGACAACCAAACCAACTGTCTCTCCATCCAGGTGCTTCAGGAATTCTACGTACAGGCGACCAGAGCGTCCCGTCCCGACCCGATCCCCCACCAACTGGCCACCGCACTGATAAACAGCTGGTCGCGCTTCCGCATACAGGACATGACCATGCCCATCCTTCAGTCCGCACTCCGCATTCGCGACGCCCACCGGATCTCATTCTGGGACAGCGCAGTCCTCGCCGCCGCTTTGGCTCTCGGCTGTGATCGCATCTACACCGAAGACTTGAACCACGGTCAGATGATCGAGGGACTAACCATCATCAACCCCTTCCGCTGAGGCGTGAGTGGATCTTTCCACGGCGGTCTTTGCATCCAGACGATGCAGCGATAGTCGAAGTGCCCCTTCATCCCGCTCCGCAAATTCGAGGGGTACTCAATCTCGGCTAAATCTATCTTGGAAGACGGCAAAAACTGCTCAGCCAGAGCACCACACTTAAAGTATCTCGACAAGTTGCTCTGACTTGATGCCGCAGTCAGACATGATTTTGCGCAGCAATCCCAAACCCAAACTGCGCGTGCGAAGAGGTACAACGGTTGCTCGGCCGTCCAGATGGCGAAGGAAACAATGGCTGCCGCGCGTCCGTTCAACTACAAAACCGATACGCCCCAAAGCCCTAACGAGTTCCTTCCCAGTAGGGCTAGGTAACGTGCTCATGCGGCGATGGTAACGCGCTGAATTCCAACAAACTCTAAATTACTGGGCTCCTGCCCCTCCACCTCAAGGCAAAGCTCAATAGCTTCACGGATCTCCACCATCAGTTCGTCAAGTGAGGCAGCATCGGTATGACATCCCGGCAATTGAGGAACTGAAGCAACGTAAAGTCCCTCTTCGTCTCGCTCGATTACGACATCAAACTGGCGTACCATGTTCGTAGTTTAGCGCGTCAGCGGATCCTCTTCCCAGGGCGGCGTAGCCGCAATCAGCCGAGCCAACTCCGGCTCCACCTTCGCGAGTTCAAGCTTCATCATCCAGGCAATCTCGCGATAGCTGAAGTGCCCCTTCACCCCGCTCCGCAGCTTCGAGATGTACTCAATCTCGGCAAAGTCCATCTTGAACAAAAACCGGCCATGAGCCCCAAACGGCAGCAAATACTGCGCCGCCGGCTGCGGCAACCCGGCATAAACCTTCATCACTTCTTCCATCGCCGCCACATAAGTCTCGCGAATCGGCCCCTCGGTAAACGCGCTAGGCACGCCATACCCCAAGCCAAACGTATAAGCCTGCCGCAACTGCACACACCGCCTGTGCCGGTGCAAATCCCGGTACGCCCCGATATCCATCACAATGTCGAACACATACTGCCCGCCGCGAAACTCCTTGAGCAACTCGTCATACCGAGACCGCGAACGCAGCGCCAGATCAATCACTTCATTCCGCACCGCTTCGCTCGCCCCCAGCGCCCATTCATACAAATCCCGATAAGGCCGAGTGGTTACTGGATAGAGCAGTGAAGCCACAATATCCACCACGGCAGAAGCCGGCCGCACCAGATCCACCGTCTGCTCCCGCTGCGGCACCATCTCATAAGCGGGCAGATTCGCCGCCGCCCAGGCCGCCAGATCCCGATGCGCCTCAGCCTGATGCTTATCCGGGTCCACGTACTTGGCCAGCGTCGGCGCCACCGGCTCCCCCACACTCTCATGCCACAAACAAGCCGGCGCCACAGCCACAGCCGCCGCAGCCTCCCCCGCCACCTCGCGAATCTCAGCGAACTCACTCGCCTTCAGCCGCCGAATCTGCTTCTCCAGCGTCCGGATACTAGTCACCTGCCCCACATTCGTCGGAATCCCAAAGAACAAAACAAAGCGCGCGATATCAAAAGCCCGCGCCTTCAGATTCCGCTCATAAGCATCCGGCTTCATCTCCGCCGGCCGTGGCAAACTCGAAGTCAACTCTTCAAACTTCAGCGCATGCAGCTTCCCGTAAGCCTCAAGCAAGGCCTTACCTGCCGCCT
>JAPKYY010000173.1 GCA_026394095.1 Acidobacteriota bacterium
CGCGCCTGCCGCTCCGTGTGGCATGCCATACAGGCCTTCATGCTGTGAACTACTTCTTTGGTGATCACATCACGTTCACGCACCGCGCCATGGCAGGTCTCGCAACTCGCACCAGCCTTCACATGCACTCGATGGCTGAAATAAACAAATTCGGGCAGTTTATAAACCCGCGTCCAAGGTATCGGCGTTTTCTCACGGGCCGCAGCCGCCAGCTTTTGGATGTGCGGGCTTTCGGTCTTGATCGCCGTGTGACAACTCATGCAAAAGTTTTCTTTGGGCAATCCCATCACTTCGCCCGGGTCCGGGTTCTTGTGGCATGAGTTGCACTTTAGCCCCACCCCCAAATGCGTCTTGTGACTGTAGGGAAGCGGCTGTTCTACTGCGAACAAGCCGCTGCCCAACAGCACAAAAAACAGCACTTTCATCGTGAGATTCACTTGGGTGTAACGTGAATCATGGCCCCGGGATTGGCGTCTTCAAGCAGCCACAAAGAGCCATCTGGAGCCTGCGCAACATCGCGAATCCGCTTGCCGATGATCCAGCGCTCTGCCATCTTCGCGCCACCCTTGCCATCAAAAATGAGCCGGTTCAACGACATCGATCCCATACCGCTGATAAAGCCGCTGCCATCCCACTCTGGGAAGGTCTTCTTACCGCGATAGAACATCAGATTCCCAGGTGCAACCACCGGGACCCAATACAATACCGGCTTCGCAAATTCCGGCCGCGAGTCATGACTCGGAATCGGCACTTCGTTATAGTTCTTGCCGAAAGAAACCACCGGCCAGCCATAGTTCTTGCCCTTCTCGATCAGGTTCAACTCATCGCCGCCACTGGGGCCATGTTCCACTTCCCACAATTCACCGGTGGGCGAGAACGCAAGGCCATAAGGAGCACGAAAGCCCGATGCCCACGTCTCAGCCAGCGTCTGGTTTGTGCCAGGGAAGGTATAGTTGCTCACCACCTTGGCCGTCTTGGCAACTTCAGTGTCGCGAGGCGGATCGATCAGAGCAATCGTCTTCTCACCGGCCTGGCCAAACTTCGGATTGTCAGGTGCAGGCTTGCCGTCCAGAGTCAGGTGCAAAATCTTGCCCACAGGCTGATTCGGATCCTGTGCCGGCACCATACGCTGGCGATCCCCAACTGACATAAACAGCGACTTGCCATCCGGAGCAAACGCAATCTGCCCACCCGCCTGGCCGCCCTTGCCACGCGGCATCTGGCGCCAAATCACTTCAAAATTTTCAAGCCTCGGAATCTTCCCCAGGTTCAGCTTGGCCCGCCCCAAAGCCTGGCCCCCACCGTAGTCACCCGGCTCAATGTAGGTAACGTAAACGCTCTGATCAGTTGCATAGTTGGGCGAAACAAAAATACCGAGCATGCCGTTCTGGCCCTGCCAGTAAACAGGAGGCGTGCCACCCAGAGGAGCGATCTTTTCGCCTTCTGCCGACACCAGCCAGATCGGTCCGATCTTCTCGGTTACCAGCATCTTGCCATCAGGCAGAAAGGCAATTCTCCAGGGCAACCCAAAGGTCGCTGTCGTGGTCAGCTTGAAGGGCAACGTAGCTTCCGGCTTATGTGCGCCTACATTTGTCTGTGCCCAGGCTCCCGCTGTACACAGAAGCAACACTGCTCCAACTATGGTTTTCGTCATATTCCTATTCTCTATCAAATGACATCACCGGGCAAAGTGAAGCTTAGAGTTCGTCCGTGTCCGGGCCGGCGTGAAACATAAGATAAAGCGACGGCAGTACGACCAGCGTAAGCAACGTGGCAGAAACCAGGCCTCCAATAATCACAACAGCCAGCGGCCTTTGTACTTCAGATCCAATCCCATGCGAAAGAGCCATGGGCAGCAGTCCCAGCATCGCCAGCAGCGAGGTCATCAGCACGGTGCGAAGCCGCGTCTGAGCTCCCTCCAGAACCGCCACCGCCGGGCGCTTGCCTTCTTGTTGCAGCTCATTGAAGTGGCTCACCATCACAACGCCATTCAGCACCGCCTGGCCAAAGAGCGCGATAAATCCGATCGCTGCTGAAACACTAAGGTGGATCCCCGTAAAATAAAGCGCCAGAATCCCGCCCACCAGCGCAAACGGAACGTTCATCAAAATCAAAGCGGCGCTCTTCACGGTCTTGAATGCTTCAAACAACAGGATGAAGATCAACAGGATACTCACAGGGATGATCAGTAGCAGCCGGCTCATGGCCCGTTCCTGATTCTCAAATTCGCCGCCCCAGGTGAGGGTATAGCCCGGAGGCAGCTTCATCTTCTCGTCAACCGTTTTCTTCATCTCGGCAACCAGACTTCCCATGTCGCGATCCTTGATAAAGACACCGATGGCAGCCGTACCTCGGCCCCCTTCACGGCTGATATTCAAGACGCCTTCTTCCATACGCAAGTTCGCCACCTGGTCGAGTGGAATTTGCGATCCGTCCGGGGCGTCCAGCACCAAACCGCGCAGGTCTTCCACATTGTTGCGGATGGCATCGTTCAGGCGGACAACAACGCTATAGCGCCGCTCACCTTCCCAGATCTGGGTAGCGGCGCGCCCGCCGATCGCTGTTTCAATCACATCTTCAATCTCTTCGATGTTCAACCCGTAGCGGGCGGCACGGCCACGGTCGATGTCGATCTGGAGCTGCGGCACCCGGCCTGCGCGGTCGACAAAGGCCCGCCCAACACCGTGGATCGGCTTGATCACCTTGAGCATCTGGTCCATTTGCGCCTTGAGAATGCTCGAATCCGGGCCGAACATCTTGATCACAATCTGCCCGTCAATTTGTGAGATCGATTCAAGAACGCTATCGCGGATAGGTTGCGAAAACGTAGGCTGGATGCCCGGCATGGCGTCGATCAGCTTTTCCATCTCGTCGATCAGCGATTCCTTTGTAACATTGGGGCGCCACTCGGATTCCGGCTTGAGGTCTACCAGCACCTCATTCATGTTGATCGGCTTGGGGTCGGTGCCGTCGTCGGGCCGGCCGGCTTGCGACACTACGCGTGCAACTTCCGGAATCTTATGCAGCACCATGCGAGCCTCGTGCAGCGTGCGGCGCACCTCGCGCAGCGAAATCCCCGAAGGCAATGTGAAATTGATCCAGATACTGCCTTCATTCAGTTCGGGCAGAAATTCGCTACCCAGCTGGGGCACAAGCATGATCGTGAAAACCAGCACTACGGTCGCAACCCCGAGGATCGCTTTGGGCCACTTGAGCGCGCGTACAAGAATCCCCTTATAAAGTTGCTGCGCTATCCGCACGAGAAAGGTTTCTTTCGCGTGGCCGGTGTTCTTCATAAAGTAGACGCAAAGCACCGGCACTAGAGTGAGAGAGAAGATCAGCGAACCTATCAGTGCCGAGGTAATTGTGTAAGCCATCGGAGCAAAGATCCGGCCTTCATGCCGTTGGAGCGTAAAAATCGGCAGGTGGGCGATGATGATGATCAGCATCGAAAAGAAGGTCGGCCGGCCCACTTCAGCGGCGGCTTCGGCCACCAGTTCTTTGAACGAAGAGTACTTACCTGTATCGCTCGAAGCCCGGCGGAAGATATTCTCAACTACGATCACAGCACCGTCGACGATGATGCCAAAATCCATCGCGCCAAGCGAGAGCAGGTTGGCCGGGATGCCCTTGATCGTTAGCCCGATGAAGGTGGCCAGGAGCGAAAGGGGAATCATCACTGCGACAATCGCAGCCGGCCCAATCCGGCCAAGAAAGAGCACAAGCACCAGGCAAACCAGAATCGCTCCCTCCCCCAGATTCTTGAACACCGTCTTGAGCGTGTTCTCGATCAGCCAGGCGCGATCATAGTAAGGCTCCAGCCGCACGCCCTTGGGGAGAAGCGTATTGTTGAGTTCGGCGATTTTCGCCTTCACTGCTTCCAGTACGATCGAAGGATTCTCTCCCTTGCGCATCAAAATGGTGCCATTGACGATGTTGTCGTTCTCGTCCATCCCGACAATGCCCTGTTGCGGCTGTGAGCCCACCGCAACCTGGGCGACGTCTTCCACCAGCACCGGCACGCCCTTATGTTCAGCTACGACAACTTTGAGAATGTCGTTTTCTTTCCTCAGCAGCCCCATCCCACGGATGATGAACTGCTGTTCACCCTGCTCGATGGAGCCACCGCCGGCATTCATGTTGCTCTTCTCAAGCGCCTCAAAAAGCTGCTTAACCGTAACTCCCCGTGACTTCATCCGCGTCTGATCGGGCATCACCTGGAATTGCTTGATCAAGCCACCCCGGGTGACGACATCAGCCACACCGGGCACAATCTTCAGGTTGCGCTCAACCACCCAATCCTGGATCGAGCGCAGCTCCATCGCGTCATAGCGATCCGACTTCAGATAGACCCGGTAAATCTCCCCAATGGGGCTGGAGAGTGGCGCAAGTTCAGGATGCACGCCCGCCGGGAGATCGACAGACTGCAGCCGCTCCAGCACCTGTTGGCGTGCGAAATAGTTATCAACCGCATCGTCGAACGTGATGTAGGTCGAAGACAGGCCAAACTGCGTGTGAGAGAAAACACGCACTGAGTGCGGCAAACCGCTCACCGCAATCTCAACCGGAATGCTCACCTGCTTTTCAACTTCCTCGGCCGCGTGCCCGGGGAAAAGCGTAACAACGGTCACCTGGATGTCGGTCACATCGGGAAACGCCTCGATTGGCAAAGTTCGAAATGCAAAGATGCCGCCTGCGATAAAGACAGCCAGCAGCATGAATACAAACAGAGGCTGATGGATCGCGAAAAAGATGAGTTTACGCATCGGACTAGAGTGCAGCCTTCAGGTAAATGGCTCCCTGCGTCACAATACGGTCGCCCGCCTTGAGCCCGTTCAGCACTGGAAACCCACCCTCGTGGGGCCTGCCAAGTTCCACCGGTGTGGCCATGAAGCGGCCTGGAGCCACCACACTGAAAACCAGGTCCTTGCCGTTGATGCGGATGACAGCCGATTCTGGAATCCAGGGCATCGAGCTTATGTTATCGGCGTAGTGAAGACTGCCAAACATGTCCGGACGGTAACGGCCCGCCGGGTTGTCTAGCTCGGCGTTCACCTTGATCGTTCGCGTTTCGTTGTTCACAGCATCAGCGATACGAGTGATTCGGGCACGGAAGGATTCCCCCGGATATGCGATCAGATCAAGTTGCACAACGCCGCCAACACGGAACTGGCGAATCTTGCTCTCTGGCACCTCCGAGCTCACCCACACCCGGCTAAGGTCAGTAATCGTCACAACCGGTGAATTGATTTCATTGCGAAACTCGCCATCCACCACGTTTACTTCCATCACTTTGCCGGCCAGCGGCGATTCGATCACAATGCGCTGGTTGAACTTTCCGGCCTTTAGGCCAAGAAGCTCAAGACGGCGCCGGGCCTGATCGCGAGAGCTTTGCGCCTGTTCGACTGCCGCTTTGGAAAGCGCATTCGTCGTCCGTGCCGACAGCACTTCCTTTTCGGCAACGGCCTGATGTTCAAACAGGTCGGTCAGGCGGGCAAGGTCGGTTTCGCTCTTGGACAGTGCAATCTGAGACTGACGCACAGCGCTTTCTGATTGAACAAACGCGGTCTCGAATTCGGCAATCGTGGCACTCTCGACAGAAAGCAGGGGCTGACCCTTTTGAACGCTGTCGCCAAGCTTTACCAGTACGTTAGAGATGCGGCCCGGCACCGGAATCATGGCGTGGCCCACTCGATTGGGGTTGGCTTCGATGCGGGCCGTGGCCGTAACTTCGTCCAGAGCCACTTCGATACTGCGCACATCCTCGAACTTCATCTGCGCCAGCTCAGGAGCGTCTGCACTCATGCTCACTTCGTTCTTGAGGGTCGGTTTTGCTGCCGGGGCCGCAGCCTTGGCCTCTTTCCCTTCGGCCTTTGTCTCAGCGGGCTTCCCGCACCCGGCTGCGAAAGAAATCGCCAGTATAGTGGTGCTGATCAGGGTGAATCGAATCGCCAATCGGAGGCTCCTTGACATATCTTTAGTTCCCGCTCACTGTCGCGCCAGATACGGTATCAATCCAGTAAAGGCTGCGGGCAAAGTTGGCGCTCGCTTCGTTGAACAGTTGCATCGAATCGTTGTAGGCTCGCTGCGCGTCGAGAAACTCAACCAGGCTGGCTTCGCCCCGGCGATAAGAGTATTCGGTAACATCCCGCACCTGCTTCGCTTTGGC
This sequence comes from Acidobacteriota bacterium, assembly GCA_026394095.1. Classification (GTDB taxonomy): domain Bacteria; phylum Acidobacteriota; class Terriglobia; order Bryobacterales; family Bryobacteraceae; genus Bryobacter. Next base: position 6,170 of record JAPKYY010000173.1, read on the forward strand.
CAACAGGCCCGATTCGACATTTGTTACCAGTTGACGGTAAACAGAGTATTGGCGAAAGGCTTTTTCAACTTCGTTGCCGATCGAAGCTTCCAGCGCAGCTCCCAGTGAGGCGGATTGATTGATCTCGCGCTGCGCGCGGGCAATTTCACCCTGGTTGCGATTGAAGACTGGTAGTGGGACGCTAACATACAATCCAACTGAGTTCCCACTCACCCCCCATGCGCGCTGATGCGTAACTTCAGCACCAACGCTGTAGTCAATTTTCCCGTTGGCGATCTGCAATCTCAGATCCGCCTGGGACCGTACGTTGTACTGCCGGGCGGTGAGATAGTCCGGCCTGCGCTGAAGCGCAAGCTTCAATAGATCTGCAGGGCCGCCGCTCAATTCTTCCCGGCGAAGATCGCCGAGGACATCGAAATCAGGGCTCGTCGACTTGCGCCCCATCAGAAACTGCAGCTGCGTTTTCGCCTGGTCCACCTGAAGTTGCGTTTGCTGAATTGCGGTCCGGTACTGGAGGGCGGCAACGCGCGATCGCTCAAGCTCCACCTGGGCCAGATCGCCGCTCTTGAGCCGGGCTTCGTTGATCGAGACAATCCCTTCGAGGTAGCTGAGATTCTGATGCGCCAGCGCCAGTGCGCGCTTGGCCTGTAGCACGTCAGTGTAGGCGTTTTGAACTGTTCCGATCACTTGGCGCATCAGTTCACGAACATTCAGTTCAGCAAGCGATTTCTGCTCTTTCGCCAGTTGGATTCGCTCTTGACGTTTTCCGCCCCGTTCGATCGGAAAGTCTGTGTGGATATTGAATTGGTTCGGCCCGAGCGGAGTGTCGGGCGAGAAATTGGCACCAAGCAGGTTCAGAGTTTGGCCGGCAACTGTAAGAACCGGATTGGGCCGAAGCGCGGCGGTGATTTGTCTGGCTTCAGCGACACTGACGCTCAGCTTTTGAGTGGCGATATCGAGGTTCTTGGCCATCGCCTCCTGAATCGCCTGGTCGAGCGTGACCGAACGCGGAGGCGTACTTAAGTCCTGAGCCAGAAGCGGGATAACGGCAACAAGGCCGGCCCAAAGAGAAATTCTCTTGAATGCGCACATAACATGAAACTGCAATATAGATACCTTGCTCCGTACGGCTAGCAAATTGAACCGACTGATACTATCGTACCTTCGCCTGGCTTCCTATGGTTGCTTGGGGCTATTGTGATGCCCTGATTTGGGCTATGGGCTGCTTCGCGTCAAACCTGTTTTGTCCCCCCCGAAAGTAGCGCGAAGGTTAAACTACTCGGATGCAGCGCATCTTTTTGTTGACCCTTTGCCTGATTGCCACCCTTAATGCGCAAAAGCGTCATGTATTAAAGGCCACTCCCGAAACCGTGATTGTCGGCTATTACGATGCCACCTCAAAGCCTGTCTTGCGCATTCAGCCCAATGACGTCGTTGAGATTGAAACACTTGGAATCGGTTCACCCGAGTCCTGGATTAGCGGAGGCGTCCCCGCAGACAAGATTGAACCCGCCCGTACAGCCATCGCCGCAAAGATGCCCATTCGGGGCCATATCCTTACCGGGCCCATATACATCGAAGGCGCAGAGCCCGGCGATACTCTCGAGCTGCAAATCCTCAAGGTGAAGCCAACCTATCCGTGGGCCTACAACGCAATGGGGAGAAATGGAGCATTGGCCGATCAGTTTCCCGAGCCAAAACGCCGGGCCATTCCAATGGACCTCAAACGCAACCTGGCCCTCTTTGCGCCCGGCGTCGAAATTCCTCTGGCTCCCTTCTTCGGCTCCATGGGCGTCGCACCACCACCCGTGATGGGCCGAGTCTCATCCTCACCGCCAGGAATCTACGCCGGCAATCTGGACAACAAGGAATTGGTAGCAGGCACAAAACTCTTCATCCCGATTCACGTGCCAGGAGCGCTCTTTCAAACCGGCGACGGCCATGCCGGACAGGGCGACGGGGAACTCGATCAGACCGCCCTTGAGACATCCCTCACAGGAGAATTCCGCTTCATCCTCCATAAAGGCAAAAAGCTCGCCTGGCCACGCGGCGAAACCCCAACCCACTACATTGCCATGGGCCTCGATCCAGAGCTGAATGTCGCAACCAAACTCGCCGTACAGGAGGCTGTAGACTTCATGAGCGCCGAAAAGGGCCTGTCACGGGCCGATGCTTACATGCTGGCCAGTTGCGCAGTGGATCTCCACATCACTCAATTGGTGGACGGCACCAAGGGCGTACATGCAATGATCCCGAAGAAGATCTTTGTGCCAGTAAAAAAGTAGTCTAAGCCTGAATCATCTGCTCAATCGATTGCGCCGTGATCTCCCCATGTGTCGCTACCGCTGAAGGCGTCCCCTTGCGGAAGACTATGATTTGCGGTGAGGCGTGCTCGATTCCGGTGCTTTCGGCGATAAAGTTCGACATCGGCCGCTCCTTCTTCACTGAAACCAGATAAACCGGCACCTGAGGGTGGGCCGCCCGGAATTTCTCCACCTGTGAGTTGAAGCCTGATTCACCCTCCAGGGGAAGCATCGTCGATTCATCTTTTGTTTTCCAGAACATCTTCGTGTCTTCTAAGCCTACCTAGCAGATGCGATTGAAGCACCAAACGATTTTCATATTTTCGGCATAGTTCAAACCCAGAGCCCCTTCTCACTGCCCGTTTCGCTCTACTTCCTCCCGCCCTCAAAAATCCCGATACACTGTCAGCATGCCGCTTCCTCCAACTCCGGACTGGGCCAAACTCACCTCCGCCACCTACCCGCACCTCACCGATGCCGAGCGTGAAGCTCTCACTAAAATCTGGGCTACCAACTACCAGAACTTCCTGCCTCTAAAATCGCTCATCAACGGCGAACTCGATCCGGACAGCACCTTCGACCCAATCGCCACCGGCAGCACCGGAGAACAAAACTAAATGACGCTCACCGAAGCCGCCGCCCAGCTCCGTGCCAAAAAAGTATCCAGCCTTGAGCTCACCACCCAATCCCTCGAGCGCTCGAAACTCCTCCAGCCCAAACTCAACGCCTTCCTCACCTTTACCGAAGAAGAGGCCCTCGCCGCCGCAAAACTCGCTGACGAAAACTTTGCCAAAGGCATCGACCACGGCCCCCTCCAGGGCATCCCCATAGCAGTCAAAGATCTCTACTACACCAAGGGAACCCGCACCACCGGCGGCAGTAAGATCTTCAAAGACTTTGTCCCCAACTACGACGCAGCCGTCGTCGAAAAGCTCAAAGCCGCCGGCTCCGTTCTCACCGGCAAACTCGGCATGCACGAGCTCGCCTTCGGCATCACTTCCAACAACGCCCACTACGGCCCAATCCGCAACGCCTGGGACCCCACCCGTATCCCCGGTGGCTCCTCCGGCGGCTCCGGCGTCGCCGTCAGCGCCGGTATGGTCTTCGCCGCGATGGGCTCCGATACCGGTGGCTCGATCCGCATCCCAGCCAGCTACTGCGGCACCGCAGGCATCAAGCCCACCTATGGCCTTGTCTCCCGCTATGGCACTATGCCTCTCGGCTTTACCCTCGACCACATGGGGCCCCTGGCCCAAACCTCCCGCGATTGCGCTGCTGTCCTCAACGCCATCTCCGGCCCTGATCGCCGCGATGCCTACTCAGCCAAATCCTCCCACCCACCCATCGAGATCCCTGCCACTCCAGATCTCACCGGCCTCCGCATCGCCTTCAGCGAAGAATTCCTCCTCGAAGGCGTCGACCCCGAAATCCGCGCCATGGTCCAAAATGCCGTCCGTGCCTTCCACGAATGGGGCGCCACTACTCTTGAACTCAAACTCGGCTGGCTCCGCGATGTCGTCTCAATCAGCCATGTCATATTACCGGCAGAGGCAGCCAGCGTCCTTGAGCCACACCTCTCCCGTCGCGATGATCTCGGCCCCGAAGTCCGGCCCCTCTTTGAAGCCGGTCGCCTCATTCCAGCCGTCGATTACCTTCAGGCCCAAAAACTCCGCCGCCTCTACCGGGCTAAGGCCGAAAGTTTACTGTGGCAACATTGCGATATCCTCATCGCCCCCTCCACCGCAATCACTGCCCCTAAAATCGGCGAACAAACCGTCACCCTCGCCTCCGGCCAACAACTCGAAGTCCGTACTGCCTCCACTCTGCTCGTGCGCGCCTTCAACGTCCTTGGCACCCCCGCCCATTCCGTCGTTGGCGGTTTCCATTCAAATGGTCTCCCCATGAGCCTGCAACTGATCGCCAAACCCTTCGCCGACGCCAAAGTCCTCCACGCCGGCGCTCGTTTTGAACAAGAGACAGGCCACCATCGTATTAAGCCGCCTATCTAGTCATAGACCTAAGTGAAATTCCCTATGACAAATCACTAAACCTGCCCTTAGATTTGGCCGATAGTCCTCATGAGGAATGCTCATGTTGGCCAATCGCTTATTTGTGTGTGAAGCTCAACCCGTCGTAGTCGAGGGGCTGGCTAGAATTTTGGCTGACAGCCCGGAGTTTGAGCTCGTTGGCACCGCTCCCCATCCCGTTGAAGCGATCGCGAAAATTGCAGATCTCCAGCCCGATCTGGTCATGGTCGATCAGGCATCTGGTATTCGTCCCGTCTTCACCTTTCTGAGTGAACTCAAGATTGCCAGCCCGAATTCCCGCTCCATTCTCTGGATCGTCGATCTTGCTGAAATCGAGTGTTTCCGTGCCCTCCAGCTCGGTGCCCGTGGCATCCTCCGCCGCAGTCTGCCTGTCGCCACGATGCTCGATTGCCTGCATACTGTCGCCAAGGGCAATCTCTGGCTCGAAAATTCCATCAGCGATCAGGTCGTTGGCTTCCTCAACCGCAAGTCCAGCAATCGCCTCACCCCGCGTGAGCGAGAAATTGTCCGTGCCGTTTGCCGCGGCATGAAGAACAAAGAAATTGCCGACCTCCTTCACATCACCCCTGGCACTGTAAAAGTCCACCTCATGCATATCTTTGAAAAGACTGGGGTAAAAGACCGTTTCGAACTCGCCGTTCAGGCTCCCAGGCTGCTTGGAATCGAGTCTCAAGAAAGCATCAGCGCAAGCTAGCCATGCTCGGTCGTGCGCTCCGCCCTGGTTTCGTTGATCTCATCTTTGCCGCCCTCATGGCCTGGATTTTTGTCCTCTCACCGAAGGGTTGGTCCGTTCTGCTCGGTGATGGCGATACCGGCTGGCACATCCGCACGGGTCAGTGGATTCTCACCAACCACCAGGTTCCTTACCGCGATCTCTTCTCATTCTCGAAACCGGATGCTCCCTGGTTTGCCTGGGAATGGGGCGCTGATGTCCTCTTCGCCCTGCTTTACTCCGCTGGCGGCCTGGCTCTCCTGGTTTTCTTTTCAGGCTTTGTCCTGGTTGCCTCAAGTATCATCCTGTTGCGATGGATGATCTGGCGCGGCTCAAGTGTCCTTGTCGCATTCCCGGTCATGATGCTCGCAGTCGGAGGCTCCACGGTCCACTACCTTGCCCGGCCCCACATCTTCACCCTGCTCTTTCTCGCAATAGAGCTTTGGCTCCTCGATTCCGAACGCAGAAATCCTTCCCGGCGCATCTGGCTTCTGGTTCCGCTGGCACTACTCTGGGCCAATCTCCATGGCGGCTGGCCAGCTCTTTTTGTCTTCCTCGGAATCCAGATCGCGGCTCACCTTGTTTACGGTGACCCTGTCTGGAAGAAAGAGCTTCTTGTCGCCCTCAGTTGCGGTGCTGCCACTTTGGTCAATCCCTATGGCTGGCAGCTCCACCAGCATATCTTCGGTTACCTGCAGAGCAGTTGGATTCGAGATTCGATTGAAGAATTCCAAAGCCCCAAATTCCGCTCCGAGAATGTTCTACAGTTTGAGATCCTTCTGATTGCTGGAATCGCAGCCTCCTGGGGGCGCGCCTTCCGTGGCGCCTCCGGCCTTGCCGAAGCTGTCAGCGTCTGGCTCTGGGCCCATTTCGCCCTCGGAGCAGTTCGACACGCTCCGCTTTTTATCCTTGCTGCTTCTCCTGTAATTGCTTCAGAACTTAGTCTGGCCATGGAGTCGCTCTGGGCTGGTGTGAAAAAGTCCTCCGTCCTCGGTATCTTTCGCGATCTGGACCTCGATCTTCGTCCCAAATTCGCCAGCAATTCCCTTTGGGCTCTGGTCTTTCCCCTAATCCTCTGCCTCTTGACGCAGCAGAAGCTGCCTTCGGACTTCCCCGAAAAACGATTTCCTGTCGCAGCCGTGAACTCTCTGGCCGCCCAACTCAATGGCCGCAGAATCCTTACTTCCGATCAGTGGGGAGACTACCTGATTTATCGCCGCTGGCCGGATCTGAAGATCTTTATCGATGGTAGAAGCGATTTCTTCGGCCCCGCTCTCGGCCAGGATTATCTCGACCTTCTCAACGTTGGCCCGAAGTGGCGCGACCATCTCGTCCGCTACCAGATTGACACTGTTCTTCTTCCTGTCGACGCCAGCCTTGCAGCCCGGCTCGCTAGCGAACCCGGCTGGCAACTGCTTCATTCCGATACGGTTAGCGTTGCTTATGCCCGCAACTCAACAATCGCCGGCATTCCACACTCCCAACACCTTTTTTCCCCTCCAGACTAATGAAAGCCCCCCCACCATCCGAAGGAATAAGGGAGAACCGCCCATGACCCTTGAGACAGTAGTCGCGCTTAGCATTGGCCTCGCCGCTTCCGGCGAGGATCTCTGGCGCCGCAATATTTCCAATTCCATACCGGCAGCAGCCCTGCTTGGTGCTCTCGTTGTACATACCTCGAGCAACGGTTGGCAGGGTCTTCTCACCTGGTTTCTTGGTGCAGTGATTGGCTTTAGCGCTTTTCTCGTCTTTTTCCTCTTGGGCGGAATGGGCGGCGGAGACGTAAAACTAATGGCCGGTTTTGGTGCCCTCCTCGGGCCCTCGCGCCTCCTCGAAGCAACGATCCTTACCGCAGGCATTGGTGGCATCATCGCCCTGCTGGTGCTCTGCTATCGCCACGCCGTCCGCTTTTGGCGGCAACGCAATTTTTCGACCGATAAGCAATCTGAGGCCGGCCTTGCGTCTGACTCACAACAAATTGACAATTACATCCCGTACGCCCCAGCAATAACCCTAGGCAGCTGGCTTGCGTTGATTCCGAAAGGGGTTTGACCATTATGGACAAAAGATTTCTCACAGTTTTAGGCGTTAGCCTTCTGTTTGCGCTCATTATTTCGAGCGTCTTCTATCAGATGTCGGCGCGCTCCAGCTCCGGCCCCGCCTCTCCAGGCGCTGTCGAGATGAAAGATCTCGTCGTTGCCGCCAAGGCTCTGAACGTCGGCACGACGATCAAACCCGGAGATGTCACCGTCAGCAAGGTTCCCGCTGCGGCTTTCCCCAAGAGCGGATTCATGAAGGTTGAAGAAGTCCTCGACCGTCCTGTGGTCTCCAACATCCTGGCTGAAGAAGCCGTCATCGAAGGCCGCCTTGCTCCGCGTGGCTCCGGTGCCGGCCTTGCACCAGTCATTCCTGTCGGCATGCGCGCCGTAACCGTTCGCGTTAACGATGTCGTCGGCGTCGCCGGCTTCGTTCTCCCGGGTATGCGAGTCGATGTTACCGTCACCGGCCGTCCCCCATCGGGTCAGGAAACTCTTACCACCACCGTCCTGCAAAACATCACAGTTCTCAGCGCTGGCCAGACAATGTCGCCAGATGCTCGCGGTGCAGCCATCAATGCTCCCACCGTTACCTTGCTCGTCACCCCCGAACAGGCTGAGGTCATCATCCTCGCCGGCTCCGAAGGCCGAATCCAGCTCATCCTCCGCAATGGCAGCGATAACGATGTCCAGAAGACAAGCGGTGTCACCACTCAATCGCTCTACGGTAAGCGTGGCGCAGGGCCCCGCCAACCGGGCGGCAACAATTCCAATGATGCGATGGGTGACGATGGCGTCGCTCCCCGCCGCCGGATCCGGCCCACCCCTCCCCCCGTGGTCGTCGCTGCTGCTCCTCCTCCGGCTCCCGCTCTGCCCCCTGTCCCCGAACAGATCGTTGTGATCCGTGGCAACGCCCGCAGCGTTGAAACGGTCGGCATGAAGCCAGCCAGCGGTGCAGCTCCCCCTGCTCCGGTTGCAATCCCCTAAGGCTTTCCCGTAAAGCTCCATTTTGACGGCTCTGATGAAACCGAGGAATTCAAGTATGACTTATCTCAGCAATCCCCAAAAGCTCCTGGCATTCGCTCTGGCGGGCCTCATGGTCCTTCCGGCTCCAATGCCCCTGGCGGCCCAGTCGATGAATGTTGTCGACCTCAGCATGACCATTGGTAAGAGCTTGGTGATCGACTATCCTGTCGAAATCGGTCGCATCTCGACCTCCAGCCCTGAAGTGGTCGATGCCGTTCCGGCCACGGCCAAAGAGTTCCTGCTTCACGGCAAGGGCCATGGCTCGGCCACTGTTGTTGTCTGGTCCAAGACCGGTGCCCGCACCATGTACAACATCACCGTTGAACACAATCTTGAGCCCATCCGCAAGCTCCTCAGCGAGACTTTTCCCACTGAAGACATCCGCATCCAGAGTGGCCGCGACTCGATCACTCTTGTCGGTAAGGTTTCCAGCAAAGATGTTGCAGACCGCGCCGTTGCCATCGCTACTCCCCTGGCCAAGACCGTAGTCACCAATCTTCAGATCGCTGCTGCCCCGATTGAGCAGCAAATTATCCTTCGCGTCAAGTTTGCCGAACTCAATCGCAACGTCGGCATGCAGCTTGGCGTGAATCTCTTCAGCACCGGTGCCACTGGAACCATTGGAGGCGTATCCACAAATCAATACACCCCGCCTTCTATCCAGACTCTCCGCGGTACCGCCAATAACGTAGTCACCGCGCCTCCGACCTTTAGCATCAGCGATGCTCTTAATATCTTTGCTTTCCGTCCCGACTTGAACCTCGGTGCGGCGATTCGTGCTCTCCAGAGCCAGGACGTTCTCCAAATTCTGGCCGAACCGAATCTTACTACTCTCAACGGAAAAGAAGCCAGCTTCCTTGCCGGTGGTGAGTTCCCGGTACCCGTTCTTCAAGGCGGTGGCAATGCTGGCGCTGTCACGATTCAGTTTCGTGAATATGGTATCCGCCTGAACTTCAATCCGAGCATTACCGCAAACGGCACAATCAAGATGTACGTCAAGCCTGAGGTTTCGACGATTGATCTCTCCAACGCCGTTTCTCTGTCCGGCTTCACAATCCCTGCTCTAGCCACCCGCCGCATGGAGACCAACGTTGAACTCAAAGAGGGTCAGAGCTTCATGATTGCCGGCCTCATGGATGATCGCGTCACCGAACAGATGTCCAAGCTCCCTGGCTTGTCGAACATCCCGATTCTCGGCGCTCTTTTCAAGAGCCGTCTCGAGCGCAAAACCAAGACCGAGTTGATCGTTATCGTCACCCCTGAAATCGTCAAGCCCTACAACCCGGATGACAAACTTCCGGTTCCTGAATTCCCCAAGGAATGGCTCCAGCCCTTCAAGGTAACCAAGAAAGTTGCCGACCCCGTTCGTCAGACTTCCGCTATCGAAACTCCGAAGAAGGTAGAGAAGGCTGAATCCGATGCAAAGAACCCCTTCCTCTTCTGGAAGAGCGGAAAGAAGTCGGCTCAGACCACGGCGCCAGCAGCTGCTGCAGTGCCATCCTCTTCTGATGCTGCCGCACCTGGAAACTCGGCCCCTGCCGTCGCAGCTCCAACACCTGCTCTTCCTGCCGAGCCAGCGCCTGCTTCACCTGTTCCGGCCCCGGTGCCGGCCCCTGTGGCCCGTATGAGCCCGCCCACTGCTAACAGCGGCCTCAGCGCCATCCCCGAGCAAGCTGTAATTGGCGGGGGCGGAAACTAGCCTGCTGTCTTACTAAAGGCATACGATGATGAATTCAGCCTCATTTGGTTCGATGGGAGTAGAGCTCACCGCAATCCTGATTTGTCAGGATCGCGACCTGGCCTCTACCTTCACTCGCTCCGTGGAGCAGTCTCGCGCCTTCCAAGTCATGGCAGACCTCAAGGGATATCCCCCTCGTCAGACCCTTGAGATTCGTCTGCGTCAGGTCCAACCGGACGTTGTCCTTATCGATCTGGCCAGCAATATGGATGCAGCCTCTGAGTTGATCCAGATGATCGCTCAGGTTGCACCCTCAACCAGTGTCATCGGCATTCACAATCACAACGATTCGGATGCCCTTTTGCGATCCCTGCGACTCGGCGCAAGTGACTTCCTCTACGCTCCGTTCGATCATAACGCCCAGCTGGAAGCCGCCGACCGCCTGCGTCGCCTCAAAGAACCTGAACAAGGCTCCGAGCGTGAACTGGGGAAGGTCATCGCCTTCGCCAGCTCCAAGCCCGGCTCAGGCGCCTCAACATTGAGCGCCCAGACTGCCTTTACGCTCAAGAAAATGACTGGCCGCAGGGTCCTCCTCCTCGATCTCGATTTGATGGGAGGCACAATCGGCTTTTACCTGAAATTGAATCACGCATACTCGATGCTCGATGCGATCGAGCATGCCAATCGCCTGAATCCGGCAATTTGGAGCTCAATGATCGCCCACAGTGGTGGCATTGATATTCTTCCTGCTCCCGACACTCCGGTCTCGGCAGAAGTACCAAGCGACCGGCTTCACGCCGTTCTCCAGTATGCCCGCATGCTCTATGACTGGATCGTCGTCGATCTCCCGGCCGTGTTTTACCGGCCCAGCCTCCTGATGCTTACAGAGGCTGACTACATGTATCTTGTCTCCACCGGTGAGTTGCCAAGCCTTCATCTGGCCCGCAAGGCAATCAACATGCTCGGCCAGCTCGGTCTCACAAAAGACCGCTATAAACTCCTGGTCAATCGCGTAAACAAGCGCGACGGGATTGGTCTTGCCGACCTTGAAAAAATTTTTAACTCCCCCGTTGATGCCATGTTCCCGAACGATTACTTCTCGCTGCACCGTGTTGTGACCCTCGGCCAGCCTCTCGGCTTGGATTGCGAACTCGGCAAAGCCGTAGAAGGGCTTTCCAAGAAAATCTCCGGCAGCATCGAAGCCGAAAAGAAGAAGTCGACGAACATGCTTGAGGCGGCCCGTCCCGCGTTGTCTCAAACCTGAATGAACCCTGAAGATAGCGATCGAAAGAATCTGAACCATGATTAGCCCCTTAGATAGCGGATCGAAAACACAACTGAGCTGGGAACAAAGGCTCCTCAAGAATGCCGGTAAACCCAAGGTCCAACTGAAGCCTGAATATCAGGAACTCAAGTTCACCCTCCACAGAAAGCTCCTGGACAAGATCAATCTTGAGGCCCTCGCCACGATTGACAACCAGCGGGTACGCGGGGAAGTCCGTCAGGCCCTGATCGCGTTGATTGATTCCGAGCCCACGCTGCTGAGCGCTCTCGAAAAACAACAAATCTGCGACGAAGTACTCGATGAAGTCTTTGGTCTCGGCCCACTGGAAGCCATGCTTCAGGACGCAACCATCTCCGATATTCTGGTCAACACTCACAAGCAGGTCTACGTCGAACGTAAAGGCCAGCTTGAGCTCACCAACGTTACTTTCCGTGACGACCAGCACTTGCTGCGTATCATCGACAAGATCGTCAGCCAGGTTGGCCGCCGTATCGATGAATCCAACCCAATGGTCGACGCCCGCCTTCTCGACGGCAGCCGCGTTAACGCAATCATTCCCCCGCTAGCTGTTGATGGCCCCCTGCTTTCCATCCGCCGATTCTCAGCCGACAAACTCATGCCTCCGGACCTGGTAGATCGCAAGGCCATGACCAAGGGCATGATGGAGCTTCTCGAAGCCGCCGTCAAAGCCAAGCTCAACATCATCATCGCCGGCGGTACTGGTGCCGGTAAGACGACGCTGCTCAATGCCCTTAGCTTTTTCATCAATCCCAAAGAGCGCATCGTTACCATCGAAGACGCCGCCGAACTCCAGCTCAAGCAGCCGCACGTGGCTCGCCTCGAAACCAGGCCTGCCAACCTTGAAGGTCATGGTGCCATTCGCCAGCGCGAACTCCTGGTAAACAGCTTGCGTATGCGCCCGGATCGTATCGTCGTCGGCGAAGTCCGCGGCGAAGAAGCCCTCGACATGCTTCAGGCTATGAACACGGGTCACGACGGCAGCTTGACCACCGTCCACGCCAACACCCCGCGCGACGCCGTCTCCCGTCTTGAGGTCATGGTTAGCCTCGCAAATTCGAACATGAAACTGGAGAGTGTTCGCCAGCAGATCTCAAGCGCGGTGAATCTCTTCGTCCAGGCTGCTCGTCTGAGCGATGGCTCACGCCGGGTCACCTCCATTACAGAGGTCACGGGCATGGAAGGCGAAATCATCACCATTCAAGACATCTTTGTCTTTGAAAAACGCGGTCTTTCTCCAGAGGGCAAAGTACTTGGCCGCTTTGCTGCAACCGGTATCCGCCCAAAATTCTACGAAAAACTGCTCTCGGCTGGAATTCGTCTTCGTCCCGATCTCTTTGACGAAGTTGAAGAAGTCTAGCCAGACCAGCCAGGGAAACAGAGGAAATTACTATGGGCATTTTCATCATGATCGCGATTGCCGTGTGGGTTGGCTCCATGGTGGTCTGGTATTTGATTACCAACGTCCTCAAGGGTCAGGATGTTGACAAAATCAAATCGCGTTTGGCTGGCAAGGAAACCAAAGCCAAGGTTAAAGCTAAAACGCGTGGCCCGGCACTCATTGAAACCGAAGATTTGCAAACCGGCAAATTTGCCCTTCGTGTCCTCAAACGCTTTGATCTTCAGCCTAAATTGAAGACACTACTCGAACAGTCTGGCCTCAAATGGCGCGTCGCGCGCCTGGTCCATGCCTGTCTCGGCGGCTTTCTGATTGGCTATCTTGCGGTCCATTTCTTCCTTCCGCCCAAGTACAGGATTCTCGGCCTGATTCCTGCCGCGCTCTGTGGCCTCATGCCGATCCTTTTCGTAGTCAAAAAGCGAAATTCCCGTATCCATCGCTTTGAAGAACTTTTTCCAGACTCTCTCGAATTCGTTTCGCGATCGATGCGAGCTGGCCACGCTTTCTCGGTGTCACTTGAGATGATCCATCGCGAGTTTCAAGAACCTCTCGCAAGTGAATTCAAGCGGGCCTTTGAGGAGCACAATCTCGGCTTGCCGCTCGATGTCGCACTTGAAAAGCTGGCCAAACGAGTTCCGCTGCTGGACGTTCAGTTCTTTGTCTCAGCCGTAATTCTGCAGAAACGAACTGGTGGCAATCTGGCAGAAATTCTCGACAAACTTGCCCACATCATTCGCGAACGCTTCAAATTGCGCGGCAAGATCAAAACAATTTCGGCTCACGGAAAGATGACTGGTACGGCACTCAGCAGCATTCCGATCGTTGTTGCGGTCCTGATGTTCTTTACCAATCGAGACTATATTCTCTTCTTCTTCAATGACGAAATTGGCAATTACATGGCAGCCGGAGGTGTTGCACTCCAGTTGATTGGCTACTGGGTAATGCAACAGATCGTAAAGATCGAAGTTTAGCGAGGTACTCCTATGATCATGATTCTTACGGCTTTTGCCATCTTTATTCTCGTCGCCATCGCCGTCTCTGTTATCGGCATGAGGATGTGGGTCCAACCGAAGGAAGCGATCGAACGCGTAACGGGCGTCGCTATGGACATCCCCGAAGCAGCACCCAAGCACCCAAGTCTGGTGTTCCACGAATTGGTTCAAAAGCTTGGCGATGTACTGCCTGCTTCACCCAAAGACGTCTCAATCATGCACCGGCGCCTAATTAAGGCCGGTCTTCGTGGCCCTAATGCCCTCAAGATTTTTTACGGCTGCAAGGTCTTCTTTGGCGTTGCTGTCCCGGTCATCATGAGTATTCTCGTTGCCGGGTCTCCCGCCGATGCGAGCAATAAATTTGTGGCCGTACTTGCTGCCGTTGCCGCTGGCTTTTTTGGCCCAAACGAATACGTCAATATTCTCAGCAAGCGTCGCCAGAAAGAAATTCAGCGCGGGCTTGCCAATAGTCTCGATTTGCTGGTGGTTTGCGTGGAGAGCGGTCTTGGTCTCGATCAGTCTATTCTCCAGGTCTCCAAAGAGCTTGAGTATGCCCACCCTGAAATCTGCGAAGAGTTCATGCTGGTCAATCTGGAACTCAAGGCCGGCAAGCGGCGCGTCGAGGCCCTCCGAAACCTGGCCGAACGCACCTCTGTAGACGACTTGAAAAAGCTCGTCGCCGTCCTGATCCAGGCCGACCGCTTCGGTACTGGCGTAGCCCAGAGCCTTCGCCAGCACGCCGACTTCATGCGTGTGCATGCACGCCAGGTAGCTGAAGAAAAGGCCGCCAAACTGGGCGTCAAGCTGATCTTCCCGATCTTTTTCTGTATTCTGCCTTCCTTGTTTCTCGTCACTGTCGGGCCCATGGCGGTCAAGATTGTGCGCGAACTTGGACCAATGATGAACAACATGTAGGCCTGAAGTTTCAAGGGCATTCTACCGAAGTAATAAGTAAAGACGACTACAGGTCGCGGGATTAAGAATCGCAACTGGAAAGGAGAACTCAATATGGACGGAGAAATGTTTAGAATCGTCTGCGTTGTGCTCGCAGTCAGCCTGCTTGGTTTGATTGTGCTGCGCCGCAAGAAAAACGTTGAAGAGTAGTCTCGTTGTCGAGATTTCGCGAGCTGGGGCGTGTGCCCGGAGAGGGACATCCACACGCCCAGCAAGCACAGATTTAATTGGTTTGGCTATGGAGGGTTGAGTTATGAAAGGCATTTTGGGCATGAAAATGGCAAACAAGATTCTTATTTGGACCGGTGCGCTCTTGACGCTTGCGCTTTTGGCTGGTCCCCTTGCGGGCACTGCATCCGCTGCTACTTTCGGCAGGCCCATTATCATCGGCGGTCAGGCTGCTGATCTGGCGTTGGACGAAGGGCGCGGTGTACTTTACATCGCCAACTTCACCGGCAACCGGATCGAAGTCATGTCGCTTGAGACTGGCGTAATTCAAACCTCATTCAATGTGGCACCACAGCCTGGCTCGATCGCGCTTTCGCCGGATCGCCGCTGGTTGCTCATTGCCCACTACGGTAACTTTGCGACCCCGAATCAGCCTCGCAATGCGCTCACGCTGATCAATCTTGAATCCAATCAGCGGCAGACCTTCTCGCTCACCGCCACTCCGCTGAGCGTAGCATTCGGTGCCGATGGCCTTGCACTGGTCGCCACCTCAAACGCCTTCCTGCTTTTTGACCCGATTACGGGCACCACACGCACCCTGCAGACATTCACCGATTTGGCACTCAAGACTTTACCGGTTCCCTTCAATAACTATCCGCAAAATGTCGTCGCCAGTTCAAGCCAGGCGACCAAGGATTTCACTCGTATCTACGGTGTGTTGCAGGCCAGCTCGAATGACTCTGATGTTCTCGTCTACCGCTACGATGTAGGTCAGGTCCTGATCAGCGGCGGCCGCGTGGCCCAACCACCTCTTGCTCCGCGTACCTTGAGCACCAATGCCAACGGCACCAACATCCTTGTTGGATGGGCGATGCTCAATGAGAACTTTGTCAATGTCAGTCAGTTTCCTAATGCAAGCGGAGTTCTTAACGTTGGTGGTCATGTCATCGATTCCGCTCGAGGTCTGATCTACGCACAGATGAACGAGCAGGTTGCTGCAGCCACTACCCCTGCAGGTGGAACCACTCCCCCCGCGACTGGCGGTGCTTCATTTGATCAGTCAAAAATCCTCCAGATTCTTGATGTCGACAACCTTACCGTGCGCGAACGAATCAAGATACCGGAAAACCTCTCTGGTAAGGCGATCCTCAGTTCGGATGGAAATACCATGTAC
>JAPKYY010000694.1 GCA_026394095.1 Acidobacteriota bacterium
GGCAACGCAATCCTCTTCTGGCTAGCCATCGCCAGTGCATCCCGCACAGACAACAAACCGAAGCCCGTCATCGATACAGACCCGCGCGAAGTCGTCTCCCTCGAAGGCTGCGTCGATTCCCTCCCCCAGCGCGAAGCAGAACGGCTATTCTTCACCTTCACCGCCGCCCCCGGCGCACGCCTCCGCGTTAGTCTCTACCTCAAACCCGAAGAATCCGCCCCAGACTGGGCCTACGGCCACCGCCTCCAACTCCCCCTGCGCATCCGCCCCGTCCACAACTCGGGCAACCCCGGCAACTTCGACGCAGAACGATACTTCGCCCACCGCGAAATCTACTGGAGCGCCAGCGTCGCCAAAGGCTATCCCATCATTCAGGTACCCAACGCCTGCGGCAACCCCGTCCAGGCCGCCGTCTACAAAACCCGCGCCTGGCTCCTCACCCGTATCGAACAAATCGCCACTGGCGACCTCTACCTCACCGCTATGCTCGGCGCTCTCCTCCTCGGCGACAACGCCAAACTCGAAGACTCCTGGACAGACAACTACCGCCGCACCGGCACCTACCACGCCATCGTCATCTCCGGCATCCACATCACAGTCCTCGCCGGCGCTCTCTTCTGGCTCCTCCGCATCCTGCAGTTCCGTCCCATGCAGGCTTACGCAATGTGCGCCATCCTCGCCGTCCTCTACGCCGTCATCTGTGATCTCACCGCCCCCGTAGTCCGTGCCGCCGTCGGCTACCTTCTCTTCCTCGCCGCCAGACACTTCTACCGCCG
Source organism: Acidobacteriota bacterium (assembly GCA_026394095.1). GTDB lineage: Bacteria > Acidobacteriota > Terriglobia > Bryobacterales > Bryobacteraceae > Bryobacter. Next base: position 777 of record JAPKYY010000694.1, read on the forward strand.
CGGCCGCATCTTGAACCTCCTCGCCGCCGTAGCCATCGCCTACCTCCTCGCAGACCCCGCCCAACTCTTCGAAGCAAGCTTCCAACTCTCCTTCCTTGCCGTCCTGACCCTCGCCACCCTCGGCCTCCCCTTAATCGAAAACTCCACCGGCCTCTGGTCCAAAGCCTTAAGAAATCTGGGCGACCCCGACTACGGCAACGCCAACCCCCGCACCGCCTCCCGCCGTCTCGAAATCCAGCTCGCCCTCCAAACCATCAGCCGCATCACACACATCCCCCTCAAACCCCTCTCACAAATCACCTCCCACGTACTCGCCTCAATCCTCTGGTCAATAGACCTCTTCCTAACCTCCGCAGTCGTCCTGATCGGCCTCTGCCTCCCCACCATCCTCTTCTTCCACCGCCTCACCTTCTCGAGCCTTACCGCCAACCTCCCCGTCGTCTTCCTCCTGTCATTAGCCGTCCCCCTCGGCTTCATTGCGATCTTCACCGGCCCCACCCTCACGCCCCTCCTCAAGTGGCTTCTCTACACATCCCGCACCGTCGTCGATTGGCACCTCACCTGGGATCAGGGCGACCGCATTCCAGACCCACCCACCTGGATCCTAATCGCCCTCCCACTAGCCCTGATCACGACAGCCTGGGCCGCCCGCAAACTCCCCCGCTACACTGCAATCCCGGTAGCCGCCGTCCTTGCGCTCTTCGCCTACCTCGTCACCCACCCTTA
>JAPKYY010000558.1 GCA_026394095.1 Acidobacteriota bacterium
GGCGAGACGGCTGTGTGCGGGTGAGCTTGCGGCGGTTTTTGCGTAGCGAAGAGGTGCAGATGGTTCCACTGGATGAGGCGCTTGCCCGAACGTGTGGAGAGCTTTGCCGTGCTACCAATTCCCAGGATGTAATCGATGCGTCGGTGGTAATTCTTGCCAGGGAGGGGCGGGACCCCATAGTTACGAGTGATCCTCATGGGTTGCGGAGATTGGATCCGGGGGCGGAGATCATTTTGGTCTAAAAAGTTTGGTTTCGCCGAATGAGCTTGCGCCACTTGATACAGTAATCCAGAGAGTCATTCAATACACAATGAAGCTAGCCTTATTCTTGGTGCACATCACAGTAAGCTGCTATGCGATTGAATCAAGCGCCAGGGAAGTGAAGCTGTTCGTTCCTTTTGGTTTCTCCCCAGAGATGCGCGTCGAACTTGGTGGAAAGACTTGCCAGGTTCTCTCTGTTAATCCAGTTCACGATGTGCCCGTGATATTGATTGCTAATTTTTCGTTGAGCGGTGAGATGGTAAAAGAGCATCTTGCTGAATTGAAGGGATCGATCGCCGCCAAGGATGCCATCAGAATTGATGAGATTTGGCTAAACGGGGGCGTAAAAGAACATACACTGGCTATCAGGTTCGCTGATGGGTGGGTTGGCGTGCTTTCACCCAATTCCAGGCCTGGCGCTCGATTCCCGGATTCAGTTACCCGGTCTGAGGACATTGAATTGCTTGCCAAGAGGTTTGCGAAGTCTGGTCCTGCAATCGCAATACTGCTGAATGACCATTTCGATTACGACGGAAGATATGACGGAGGAATTTTTACAAATGGCTTTTCTAACGCTTTCCCATGGATGGGTGCAGCTGGATTATCACTGTTTCCAGTGGTGATTCCAAAACCAGGGAAGAGGATGCCAAGTCCTCAGATTCTAGAGTCTTTCACGGCAAAGCGCTTAGGGACAAAGCTACTGGAGTCGGGAGGCAGCTATGGAGATGCAGTCCGGCACATAAGCAGAGAAGTTCAGAAGGGAAGCCTTCTGACGCTTCGGCTTCCGAAGGTGAAGTACACTCTGAGAGGATTTGAGCCCAAGCTTGTGATTTATTCTCGTAACAGCAAGAAGCCATTTTTTGAGCGTCGTTTTGCTGCGACCAATGAAGAAGTTGACAGCGAGATCGCTAAGAGAGAGTTCTCTCAGCACCTTACCAAAGTTGTTGAGCCATTTGTTCCTGACACAGCTGATTTTGTTGTGCAGTGCGGATCTCAAAGTTCTACTTCGCCGTCAGAATACTTTCTGAAACTGAGCGGCCGGGCGTTGAATCCACTTGGACGTTTGACCACAAGTGTGGAGATCGTCGTTGACAATTATTCAAAAGCTGGGCGTGCAGGATTTGTTACGTCCCTGGGTATGCATCCGCTTTCGGCAATAGACGGTGTGGGTTGCATTGGGCCGATCGAGAGGCCCACGAATTCAACCGTGTTTTTGTATGCCAAGAAGGAGGGTTGGATGAGTGTGATTCGAGTTGAGTGACGTTTGCCTTTCCCTGGCAGATTCCGGGACTTCCCTTCAAAGGTATTGCTAAATTACTAGCAATCGCTTGGTTTTGTATTGTTAAGTCCGGGTATTGAATCCGGGCGAGTTGAACTCACTGATGCCAAGCGCTGGCAAAGAACACATCCATGCTGAGCCGAAACAAGATCGCAGCTTTTATCGTGGTGGTCCTGACGCTCATTTCGCTGACCATGCAGGGAGCGGCAGAGGCGGAGCATTAGGGCTATTCCACTCTGCATTTGCGGATTCTTTCGAATGCAGGGCAGGTTTTGCGGCCGGTGTCGATCTTGCTTCTCGATGAGGCGGCCGGATTGCGGATTGAAGTTAGCCGGGCTGGAACTCGCGATGTTGCATCTGCGGGCAACAAAAAGTCTAAAGCGCCGCTTGATGAGGTGACAATACTCGCAGTTCCTTATGGAAGGTATCGGGTTGTGGTGAAATCGCCTCTGTTCCTCCAAGTCGGAAAGAGTCTCGAGATTGACGTTAACGTTCCCGTATTCTCTCGGAGCATTTTTCTTAGCCCGAATCTTCCTATGATCCGGTGGACGGTGGATCCTGCTCCACGCACGACTCTTCAGGTGGAAGACCACGCTGTGCCTCAAGCTTTTGCCTGGGTTCAATTGCGACATTTGCACCGGGTTGCAGATCCAATTGAGGGCAGGCTGGATGCGAATGGCTCCATCGCCGTAGCGGAATTGGCTGCCGGGGAATACGTGGCCACCATTTATCCGGTCGAAGGCGAGCCGTGGGCAGTGGTAGTTCGGTATCCAAATCCGTCTTCTGAAGTCGTCAAGATTATTCGATAGGTTCGCCGGCTAGATTTGTCTGCGCGGGGCTAGAGGCTTCGAGGCAGAGGGAATCCAGCCGGTTGGGAGTGTCGCTGTGACCTCTGTCAAGTGCGTTCAGTAACAATGCGCAACACACTGGCGCAAAATGACTTATCCGTTGATGTGGAGTTCAGAGACAGGTTGGCTCAATTGAGATGGTGCAGGTTTCTACCCCGTGCAAGATGAGGGCATAGGAGGTAGGAATGAAATTTATTCTTTTGTCTTGCTTGTGTCTGCCGATTGCGGCGCAAGTGCAATGGTTGAGCTCGAGTAGCCCTGCGGCGACGAACCCGGTGTACGGGACGGCGGAGAAAAGCCGTGTGTGCAGGGTGAGCCAGGGAGGAAACAGTTATGCCGGAGTCGAACGGCTCAGTGTATGCGATACGGTGGTGGCGGGGGCTGCGCAAGGCTCGACGAACTACGAAATTGCTGTTGGATTGGGAAAGTGGGAAGCCTCGGGGCTAAGCGGAGCGGCGACGCTCGGGAACATCGCGGGGTTGCCCTCACGGGTGTGCCGGTTTCAAAGCGGGAACAATATGGCGGTGGGCTACACGGAGGGGAATCCGGCAGTCTGCCGAGGGCTGGCGTCAGGAAGTGTAGCTTCTAACAACAAGTTTGAGGTGCTCTACGACTTTACGACAAGCGGAGATTTCCACATCCTGCAGAACGGCCTGTGCGTTTCTGCAGTGACGACCCAGAATACTCTGTCGCAGGCGATTCCGCCGGTGGTGTTGAGAGCTTGCTCTGGATCGAATCTTCTGTCGGACCGTTGGAAGCTACAGGTGTCGGGGGGTGGATTGAAAATTGAATCGGGACTGTTTGGAGGACAATGCCTGCGCAGTGCGACTGTCGTGTTGCTTGCTGGGGTGGCCACGCAGCCGGGCGTCGAATTGGTGTCGTGCGCGAGTGCTCCGGTGTTGAACTTCGAGTGGTTTGACGACACGACGTTTCGCATCCGCAATCCGGTTAGCAACGAAGTGATGGGGCGATGGAAGGCGGGGTTGCAAGCGGGGGTGCCACCTATGTTCAAGACGGCCGATGGTGGGGCGAGCGAAGGATTTGAAGTGCTGACCGTAAACGAGGCGAGCCGGCGTTTGAGTGTGGTGAGCTACAACACGATGTGCCTGCCGGATGATCAATTCCCGTTGATGAAACAGGATGAGCGTGCTGGGGCAATCCCCGATCAACTCAACCGGCTTGGAGCACTGCCCGATGTGATGGCGCTGCAGGAAGGGTTTACCCTAGAAAAAGCAG
>JAPKYY010000745.1 GCA_026394095.1 Acidobacteriota bacterium
AGGTCCATCGAGTCGAGAACTTGGGCCATCATCTCACGCTGACTCAAAGCTCCGGTCACTTCCAGCAGACGGTCTGCCAAGGTGGATTTGCCATGGTCAATGTGCGCGATGATCGAGAAGTTCCTAATAAATACTGGATCCATGCGCTAAACTGAGGGTACCTCTTCAGTATCCCATATGTCGTCTTTTCTTCCCCATGAAATCAAGGTGCGCGAAGGCTCGGGCTCTGCCCAGGGCCTCCGTATTGCGATTGTGGTGAGCAGATTCAACAACCTCGTCACAGACCGCCTGCTCTCTGGTGCCCTCGATGCTCTTGCTCGGGCCGGGGCTAGCGCTGACGATTTGCAAGTCATCAAGGTCCCGGGAGCCTGGGAAATGCCCGTCGTTGCTACAACACTGGCTAAACTCGGCCAGACAGACGCCATCGTCTGCCTCGGCTGTGTCGTTCGGGGAGATACCCCACACTTTGACTTTGTCGCTGGCGAAAACGCCCGCGGATTGACGGCGGTAGCAACGGATAGCGGAATCCCCATACTCAATGGGGTCCTCACGACCAACACCATGCAACAGGCGCTCGACCGCGCCGACGGGATCATGGGCAACAAAGGTGCTGAAGCGGCAGTCGGTGCAGTAGAGATGGTGCATCTGCTGAGGCAACTTAAGGGCTCGAAGGGATAACAGGGGATCATGGCTAGTCGGAGAAAATCGCGCGAACGTGCGCTACAGGTTCTGTTTTTGTGCGATCTGGGCACTTACGAAACTGAAGCCGCCATTGAGGCCTACTACTTCACCCTCCACAGCGATGACGAAGACTTCTCACGTCTGGCCAAAGACAAATTCATGGAAGAACTCGTCCGCGGCACCATGGCCAAGCGCGACGCAATCGATGCCCGCATCGGCCAGGCCAGCGAACACTGGCGCATCGACCGCATGCCTTCGGTAGATCGCAATATCCTTCGTCTTTCCGCCTACGAACTCCTCGAAAACATCCTCCCCTACGCTGTCATCATCGATGAAGCGCTGGAGCTAGCCCGCCGCTACAGCGGCCCGGAAAGCGTCTCCTTCGTCAACGGTGTTCTCGATTCGATCCGAGCCAGCCAGGAGAGACCCGCACCCAAGGTTCTCAGCGCGGGCCAATCACTTCCCGATACAAAAAGTTGAAAATATCCGGTTCAGGATATCGTCAGCCGTCGTAGCCCCACTTACCCCGTCGATCCCCCGCAGCGCGCCGTAAAGATCGAGCAACAGCATCTCATGCGGAATATGCGCTTCAATCGCAACCTGTGCCCGTTCGAGATTCTCACGCGCCTCAGTCAACAGGCCCTTCTGGCGCAGACTGGTGATGAACCCATCACCAACCTCAGGCGAAAAAGTACCCACAATCCGCTCCCGCAGCAAGCCAAGATTCTCACCCGTCAGAGCTGACACGCCAATCGCCTCACCCAACGTAACAGCACCAACGTCACACTTGTTGGCTACCAATAAAAAGCGCCCCTGTTCCCGCGCGCGCTCCAGCAAGGCCCGAGTCTCCTCATCCAAACCAATCGACGCGTCGTAAACCACCAGCGTCAAATCCGCATCGGCCATCGCCTGATGACTCCGCTCAATCCCCAGCGACTCCACCAGATCGCTGGACTCGCGAATCCCCGCCGTATCCACAAACCGTACCGGAATCCCTTCAATTGAAGCAGTCTCAGTCACCAGATCCCGCGTCGTGCCCGCAATCTCGGTCACAATCGCACGATCCTGCTCGAGCAGTGCATTAAACAAACTCGACTTGCCCACATTCGGCCGCCCGACAATGGCTAGCGTCAGCCCCTCATGCACAATCCGGCCAAACCGGAAGCTTGCCTCAAGCCGCGCAACACCCTGCAAGATCGGCTCAAGCCGCCGCAGCAACTCCGTATCCGGGGCAACCGACACATCGTCCTCAGCAAAATCAATGCCCGCTTCCAGCAGCGAAATCATCTCAACCAACTGCAACTTGACAGGCCCAATCCTTCGACTCAAAGACCCGCCCAACTGCTGTGCTGCCACCTTGGCCTGATAGAGCGTCGTCGACTCAATCAAGTCGCGAATTGCCTCCGCCTGCGGCAAGTCGATCTTCCCCAATAAATAAGCCCGCAAACTAAACTCACCCGGCAAAGCCAGCCGCGCCCCACACTCCGTTGCCCGCTGCACGCAATGCCGCAAGATCACCGGCGCCCCGTGGCAGGACACCTCCACCACATCCTGACTTGTAAAGCTCTGCGGCGCACGAAACCACGTTGCCACCACTTCATCGACAATCGCGCCACCTTCGTCGCGAAGCGTGCAAAGCGTCGCCCGCCGAGCCTCAGGATCAACAAACGAATGCAAAAAGCCGGAGGCAATTTGTAGTGCCTCCGGCCCGGATATTCTTACCACACCGATACCGCCACGCCCAGGGGGCGTCGAAATCGCAACTATGGTGTCGTTCAGATTCAAACAGTGTCGTTTAGGTTCAAACTCGCCTAGCGGTTACCGCTGTTGTCGCCACCAGGACGCGGTCCGCGGTACCCACCGCCACCACCGCCAGGTCGGCCACCACCGCCGCCACCAGGACGACCACCACCCGGACGACCGCC
>JAPKYY010001076.1 GCA_026394095.1 Acidobacteriota bacterium
GCAGGGCTTGCAGGTGAGGTTGCTGGTGCAGGGGGATTTTGTGGGGCCGGATCTGGAGCGGGCGCTTGCAGATCGACTGCAGGCGGAGTGGATTGTGCGTCGCGGGTATTTGAGCGAGGCGGAGTGGTGGATGCAGGCTCATGCTATCGATGTGGGGATCAATTTGCGCTGGCCGCTGGCGGGGGAATCGAGCGGGATTGCGACGCGGTTGATGGGGATTGGCAAGCCGGTGATTGTGACGCGGAGCCTGGAGACGGCGGATTTGCCGGAGGTTGCTTGTGTGAAGGTGGATGCCGGACTGGCTGAGCAGGAGGAGCTGGAGCGGTTTGTAGCGTGGCTGGCGCTGAATGTTGAGGCGAGAAGGGCGGTGGGGCGGCATGCTGCGATTCATACTCAGCAGTGGCATGGGGTGGAGCGGGTGGCTGGTTTGTTGGGTGACTGGGTGAGCGAGGCGTTTGACGCTGGGGGGCGTCCGGCGCTAAGCTGAAAGAGTTGCTACAGCGAGGCGCGGTAGCCAAGTGGTAAGGCAGAGGTCTGCAAAACCTTTATGCACCGGTTCGACTCCGGTTCGCGCCTCCAAAATTCACCAATCAAATTGTGTACATCTGCTGTCTGTGTGGCATTCTATCCAGCGTGTGTTCAAACTTCTTCAGCCCGTTCGCGCTTGCGCAATTCTTCTGCATTTCCCAAATCTTTCGCACGTCCCGTAGACTCCTTATTTTGGATTAGGTCCTTACGCCCGATGAAGTTGACCGGAATCCCATCGAGATGTCCAGATGCGCGTCCTGCCCAAGCAGTCTCAAAATTCACACCTGCAATCGATGTGATGATGTCGATGCGATTCGGCTTTACGCCCAGTTGAATGATCCTATCTGGCAAGCAAAGATCGTCGCGGCTGATATCCAGACTTCCGAAACCAAAAGCTTTGAGCGCAGCAAGGATTGCATCTGCGTTTTTTGGAGTTGGCCTGACAAAGAAATCGATGTCAGCCGTGAATCTGGGGTAGCCGTGCCAAGCGACCGCAAAGGCACCTACAACCAGAAACTCAACTTTGCTTGAGTTCAGTAATTCGATAAACTCGCGCAAATCTTTGTTCAGATGCATCGGGATAGATTCGTTTCTGCAGCTCTAAAAGTGAGTCGATTCGCTGCTCGGGCGTTGATCGGCGATCTTCCTCTGCGTCTGCAGCGTCTGCTTCTTCCATGCTGCGAAAGATGCGGATCACTTTTTCCATGTTCCTAGTTTAGCCCCGGCCCAAGTGCGTCAACACGCGCCCTTCGATTCCCTTCCCGACCTCGACTCGATTGAAGCGAGAAGGTGAAGTTGAAAGCCGACAAAGGTGGATACACTACATTTCTGAGGCATGAATCCATCCAAGACATCCTGGGGTGACGTACCAGAACCGAAAGGGATCGGCTTTTTCAGGGAAGCCGTCTGGGCGGAATTCATGACACAACTGCAAAAGGGCCAGGTAGATGCTCTTTCTGCGCTTTACGATGAAGCCTCGGGTTTGGTGTTCAGCGTGGCTTTCCGGATTCTCGGCAACCGGGCTGATGCTGAGGAAGTGACGCTCGATGTTTTCACTCAGGTATGGCGGACTGCGGCCAAGTGGGATCCGGCGCGTGGCAGTACGACCGCGTGGCTGGTGCTGCTGGCACGAAGCAGGGCGCTCGACCGCTTTCGATGGCGGAACTCCCGTACCGATGCAGAGTTGCCGGCGGTGCACCTGCAAGGCATTCCATCGCAGGCAGATGGTGCCGAGCAGTTGCTGGAGTTTCAGATGCAGCAGGAGATCGTGAAGAAGGCGATGGGGATGCTTAGCCCGGCACAGAGAAATGCGCTCGAGCTGGCTTTCTTTGGTGGACTCACGCATCAACAAATCGCAGAGCGTCTCGGGGAGCCTCTGGGGACCGTAAAGAGCAGGATTCGGGACGCAATGATCCGGCTCAAAATTGAACTGGAAGGGATGTGGCCGTAGATGGACTTTAAACCGAAAGATCTATTCGGCGCAGAGAACCCCGAAGAAGAGATGGATTTTCTCGAGACGGCAGTACAGTTGGCATTCTCTGGCCACCTGGAGCGGCCCAGCCCCGCGCTCAAGGAGCGGTTGATGGCGGCTATCACCGCGCCTGCGCCGATGCATATCCTGCGCGGGGATGATGTGAAGTGGCGGGCCACACCATATGAGGGAGTCAGCTTCCGCAGCCTCTTCATCGATCGAGAGACGAAGATGCATACGCTGATATTGCGGCTT
>JAPKYY010000286.1 GCA_026394095.1 Acidobacteriota bacterium
AATCGTTGAGCGCCTCCACCAGGAATTTGGCTGCGTCCGGGCCGTACTGCAGGCTTATCTCTTCCGCACAGAAGCTGATATCCTGTCGCTAAATGCTCTCAGCCTGCCGGTGCGCATTTGCAAAGGAGCTTACGCTGAGCCAGATTCAGTCGCCTTTGCCGAGAAATCCGAAGTCGATACAAACTATCTCAAGCTCTCTCGCCTGTTACTTGAAGGCGGAAACTATCCAGCTATCGCCACACACGACGACCGGATGGTTGCCGGGGCCACCAGCTTCCCCAAAGACAAGTTCGAATTCCAGATGCTCTATGGCGTGCGCCGTGACCTGCAAAGGAAGCTGCTGGCTCAGGGCTTCCGCATCCGCGTTTACGTTCCCTATGGCGAGGCCTGGTACCCGTATTTCATGCGTCGCCTGGCGGAACGGCCTGCCAACGTAATTTTCCTGTTGAGGAACTTCTTCAAGAACTAGGACGTCAGAGATCTCATGAAATGGTGGGCCCTGCTGGTATCAAAAATCGTCTGCCTGATTGCGATCCACATCGTGCTGATCTTTTGGATCAACGGCTTCTTCCCCAAAGACCAGATGGGCAGAGACCTTGCCTACACCTTTTCCTTAATGGGTGCCGACATGTTCGTATTCGTGCTCGGTTACGGATTCTGGATGGACCAGAAATACCGTTGCCGCACCTGCCTGCGGATTCTTCGCATGCCGCTGGAGAAGGGCAACTGGTCTCACGCTACGCTCTTTGCCCCACCCAAACTGGAATGGATTTGCCCCTTTGGTCACGGCACCATGCGTCAGGACGAGATTCACCTCAGCTGCGCTCAGCCCGATCAGTGGCACAAGAACGACGACAATTTCTGGCGTGCTTTTGAAGATTCCTGGAAGAAAGACTAGCTACTTTTTGGATGCTTCAACTAGCGCCTGAATCTCAGGCGGCAAAGCGAACATGGCGGCTGGCACATTCTCGTTGAAGCGGATGGAGGTGAAGGTCATTGTCATGGCGACTGCTCCCATCTCATTCGTCAATTTCGAAGGCGTCGTGATGCCGTCGACAGTTTTGTACTCCTCAACTACTGCCACAATCGGCACCTCGCCCATCGGCGAAGGCATGATCATTTTGGTGCGCGCGAGCAACCCCGTTGCTTTGTCAAAATACTGCTCCTCGGGCTTGCCCTCTTTCGGCGTCATCCGCAGCTTGTAAACCGGCTTGCCGTTGAGCATCTCTTCACCCAGCACTTCAGTCTTTGAGTAGCAACTGTCTTTCTCAAGCGCACCGCGGCCGTACTCGCTCATCGCACCTGCCGCACAGCTGGCAAGAAACTTCTCGACACCGGTCTTGATTCTGGGGCCCAGGACGGTCTTGTCCCATACGACGCTTCCGTTGCTGCCGTCTTCCTGCTTTCCAATTCCAGGTAGATCGACAACGGTGTAATACTTGCCGCCGTCCTGGCGGAACATCTTCAGTTCGCCACGAATGTTCTGGCCCTTGATCTCCATCGTGCCCGTCATCGTGACGGTCTTTACCTTGTCGTAGGCAGCTTTGCCGCCAGTTACCGCGACGTACCGATCCAGAATTTGCTCGGCAGTTGGGGTAGGTGCTTTCTGGGCATAACCGATACTAAGGGCGGCCAGGAAGAGAAGGGTTCGCATAAATCCAATCTAACGCAGCACCGACTACCAGGTCCTTGCCTGCTCGCAAAGCCGCTGCAGTATGCGCTACTGCCACATCGGGCTTCACGCCAATTCCCTCGAGTTCCTGGCCCGATTCTGAAACATAATTGGCAACGGCAAATTGAAAGAGGTCACCATTGGGCAAGCTTTCGATCACACTGGGCAGCGCAGCTCCTGCTGAGCGAGAGCCAAAGATCCGGGCGCGCTTGAGGTCCTGCATCCCGCCCGCCAGAATCTCGCTCGTTGAGGCCGATGCCCCATCCACCAGAATCGCCAGCGGCCCTTCAAATCCACCGAGCCTCGGAATCACGGCAAACTTCAAGTCCACACCACGCTGGTACATCGTACCCAACTTAACGCCGCTTTCTTTGATAAACCATCCCGCCATCGCGTTGGCCATCACGGCTACACCTCCAGGATTCCCACGCAGATCAATCACAAAGCCACGGCACTTTTTGCAGGCTTCGATCGCCTGTTGAAACTGGGGCAAAACCCGAACCACATCGAGAAACATATCCAGACGAAAGTACCCGATATCCTTGGCTGGCCCTAGCAGAGCAAACTCGCGACCGACGTTCATCCCCTGGACAAAACCAAAGCCGGCAGACCCATCCCCGGCAGGCATCTTCAGGCTCACAGTCTTTTTCACTCCACCCACAAGGAACTCATAGTCCACCGTCTCGCCACTACTGCCCCCGATATGGCTCTGCAGCATCTGGTGCATCCGCAGGCCCGCCTGCAAGGTCTGCCCGGCCTGCTTCTGAATCTCGGCTACTGCCGGCTTCACAGGCATGC
>JAPKYY010001007.1 GCA_026394095.1 Acidobacteriota bacterium
ACCTGACCCGCAGCAGTAAACTTGATCGCGTTTCCAGTGAGGTTGGTAATAACCTGCTGAATACGATAGGGATCCCCTATGAAGGTTGCAGGCAGATCTGTATCGAAGGTGGCTGCAAAGTCCAGGTCTTTTTCCTGAGCCTGCTCGGCGAGCAGTTCCACCACGTCTTCGACGCTTTCTCGAAGCTGGAATTCGATCTTTTCAATCTCAACCCGGCCTGCCTCGATCTTAGAGAAATCAAGAACGTCATTGATGATGTTCATCAGGTATTGGGCACTGCGGCGGACAGCATCGGCGTATTCACGCTGTTCGGTATCCAGTGCGGTGTCTGAGAGCAGATCGGTCATGCCGATGATGCCATTCATCGGAGTGCGAATCTCGTGGCTGACATTGGCGAGAAATTCGCTCTTCAGACGTGAAGCATGCAGAGCTTCATCTCGGGCTTCCACCAGTGCGGCTTCCACCTGCTTCATGTGGGAAATATCGGTAAGAGTACCTTCGTAGAATTCGATTGAGCCTTCTGAGGACTTCACAAGACGCGCATTCTCAAGGACAGTCAGAATAGTGCCATCTTTGCGTCTGAGTCGCAGCTCAAAATTGTTCAACCCGCCGTCGATCTGCAACTGGTGCACTGCAAGGCTACGGTCGACCGGGTCAACATAAAGATCGGTTTCAATTGAGGTTTGGCGAAGGTCTTCAATTGAGTCGTAGCCCAACATGGCTACAAGGGCCGGGTTGGCCTCGAGAATCTTGCCGTCTGAGCTCGAACGGTAAACACCTTCAGAGACATTCTCAAACAGAGAGAGAAAACGCTTTTCACTCGCCGCCAAAGCGACGCTTTGAAGCTTCAACTCGGTAATGTCACGCACAACCATCTGAACTGCAGGATGGTCCTGGTAAGCAAATTCGGTAGCAACAATTTCAACGTCAATCTGTTTGCCGTCAAGACGAGTAAAGCGATGGTGAGTAGGCCGAACCTCGCCGGCCTCATTTCGGATCTGAGACCAATCCATCTGTGGATCTTCTTCACTGCTTAGAGCCTTCAAGTCTGTGCCAAGAATACTCTTTGCCGAATTGGCTCCAAATAACGTCACACCCGTTGAATTCACGAAAAGAATCTTGCCTTCGCGATGCACAAGAATGGCATCGGGGCTCACTTCCACCAGACGCCGGTAGCGCTCTTCGCTTTCACGCAGGGCGCGCTCGGCTTCTTTCCGTTCCATCAGATCTCGATGGTAGGCCCGCAGCAGGAAAGCAAGAAAGGCAGCCAGCAAGCAGGAGGCGAGCACCAGCAAATTGACTTCCTGCCAGCGATTGGTAATCTCTACAGCGATCTCACGATATTGCTGCCAAAGCCGCGAAGAAGCACTCCGCACTTCCTGCAACGCACGGCGGATATTCCCATCAGCTTCATCCAGATCCGTCGCCTCGAGGCTAAGATTGCGCTCCAGAAGAATCAGAACCGTTTCCAGCCGGATTAGCGAACCCTGAGTTTCCGTATGCATCGCCGGCAGGCGTTTGGCTTCTTCTACTGCCTTCTTCAGCCGGATCAGATCTTGAATCATCCGCTGCTGTACTTCGACCGATGGGTCTTGCTTGCGGACTCCAATTACGGATTCCAGATTCCAGAGGCCTTCCTCCAAACGGTTAAATGCTCTCGCCAGTGTCGTGCACTGTTCGAGTCGCTCTTGATGGTCTTGTACGGTGTGTATCTGCTGGTTTCCGGCCAGCAGACTCAATAGGGCCAAAAGGATTATCACCCAGGTCCATAACGCCGATGTAAGGAATCGCTTCATGTGAGACGCAAATTATTGGTTCACATGGGTATCGTCGGGGACGGGTGAGAACTTGAGGGTGGTTAAGTTAAAACCCTTACTCTATTGTTGAGCAGGTCGTACTACGCGTTCGATATGGAGGGCTCGGCCTGAGTTTTCATCAATGTTTACAAGCACTCCGTGCAATTCACCGCCGCGCTTGGCGGCCTCAAGGCGAACAGGAAGCGAAGTAAGAAATTTCTTGAGGACGAGGTCTTTGTCTGCCCCGATAACGCCTTCATAGGGGCCAGTCATGCCGCAATCGGTCTGATAGGCCGTGCCACCGGGCAGAATGCGTGTGTCGGCGGTTGGAATGTGTGTGTGGGTACCGATGACGGCGGAGACCCGGCCATCGAGATGCCAACCCATGGCGACCTTTTCACTTGTCAGCTCAGCGTGAAAATCGAGAAAACGCACTTTGATGTTCGCCGGAATCTGAGAGATGAGATTATCCGCTTCACGGAAGGGGCAATCCAGTGGCGTCATCATAGCGCGGCCCTGAATGTTCATAATGGCGACTTTGACGCCGTTGCTGGCCTCGACGTAGATCAAGCCTTTGCCAGGAAGATCATGCGGGTAGTTGGCAGGGCGGGTAACGCGAGGGC
>JAPKYY010000248.1 GCA_026394095.1 Acidobacteriota bacterium
ACTGGATCGCACAGAGACAGTACGAGTTCGCTCTCAGGCTGCAGAGTGCCTGGGATGTTTAGGCCATCGGAAAGCGATTAAGTCACTAATCCGTTGCAGCCGTGAGCCTTCACCGGACCTACGCTTCTGGTGCGTGTTTGCACTCGGCCAGATTAGTCGCAGAAAGAAACTGACCCGAGCAGGGATTCGGGCACTGGAATTGCGACTATCGGATCAAGCTTTTCCAGAGGAGCGCGGATGGTAGCCAATTCGCTTCGAGGCCCTGGCGATGTTGGCAAAGAAATCCGCAAAGTATTCGGAGACTTTTCAACGGGAGCTTGAACGAGTCTTGGCTGATCCCATTGCCAATGCGGATCTTTGGCCGTGGGCCGACTTCTACTCGCCTGACACAACCAAAGCACATGAAATGATAATCGCTGCGGGGCTGGACCCCGTCACGTTGGGTCAGTCGAGAGTTCTGTGAGCAGTTCCGCAGCGTCTTTGCAATTAGGTATCGCTAGTGAATCTGCGCCTGAACCAGATGTCAACGCTAAAGACAGCTGAGTTCCAAGAGTTGATTTCTAACAAATACTGGCAAATCAACAAACATGACATTCACAGTAATGTTTTGTCGGGGCAAAGTGGTACAAAGTGATGCCAGTGGCTCTTTGAGCAGATTGAGTATCACTTTTGGTATTACTAGAAGTATGAAGACTGCCATTTCTGTCGAAGATTCGCTAATGGCCCGGGCGGACGACGCGGCTCGGGAGCTGGGACTAAGCCGAAGCGCACTCGTCTCCGAAGCTTTGCTGAATTACCTTGAAACTCGCCAAAATGCAAAGGTTACCGAGGATTTGAACAAGGCCTACGCTCAGGTGCCAACAGCCAATGAACGTGCCCTCGTCAGGAAGCTGCGCACCAAGGTGCCAATTGTAGATCGATGGTAAGGGAAATTCGGCAGGGAGATGTTTATTGGCTGGACTTCGGCCCTTACGCCGGCTCAAAGCCCGCCGAGATGCATCCATGTGTTGTGATTCAAGGGGATGTGTTTAATCGAAGCCGAATTGGAACGACTGTAGTCTGCCTGATCACCTCAAACATGGATCGGGCCCGTGCGCCCGGAAATGTTGCTCTCAAAAAGGGCGATGCCCGATTGCCAAAGCCTTCCGTTGTAAATGTGTCGCAAATGGCCACTGTGGATAAGCTGGATCTTGAGGACCGGATCGGGCGGCTTCCGGCAACTGCATTGAGCGCTGTGCTCGCTGGAGTGCAAATGGTTTTTATGAGTGAGAGATCGTCACTATCCTCGAATGCATGATTCAGGGATGCATTTTGCTAGGATTCGACTGGGACAAAGCCAACGACCGTGATCCCAGCAGCATCCGCAGCAGCAAGCAACGCATCTTTGTCGAGCAGAAGCGTTCGGCCCGCATCGACAGCCAGCACCTTTGCCTTACACTCACGCATCACGTCGATCGTAGTAGGCCCGGTGACGGGCACGTCAAACAGCAGATGCTTGCGGCGGCGCGATACCTTGACGAGTGTTAGCTCTTTGCCATTGACCAGGCTGGCAGCGCGGCGCAGCATCTCGTCGGTTCCCTCCATCGCTTCTACTGCTACACAGGCTTGATCGGCGATGGCAACACTTTGACCGATGTCGTGCCCAGCAATCAAGTTGGCAATCGAGCGACCGTATTCGATGTTGGCGGCTTCCTCTTTGGATGGCTTGCGGCGGCTCATCGGCCCTTCTGTGGCGAGCAGGCTGGTGAGGAGACGAGTTGAGGCTACTAACTCAATGCCTTCGCTTTTGAGTTCGTCGACGACGACGCCAATCAGAGAGTCTGTATTCTTGGTAGCCAGTTTTCCTAGCAATTTGAGCAAGCGCCAGTCGGGCACGATCGCAGAGAAGATGCTGGCGTGCTTTACCTGGCCTGCCATCATCACCTCGGAAATGCCTTCTTTGTGCAGCGTGTCGATCATCTTGCTGAGGGCGCCCAGGGAGATCCAGTAGGTGCGGGTGGCTAGCGATTCAATCGAAGCATCGGCTTCTTCTTTGATGCCGAAGGCAACTACTTCATCCCCCTGGCGGCGCGCTGCCTCCAGAGCCAGAATCGGAAAGCGGCCATTGCCGCAAATGATCGCATAGCGGGCTGGCATTACTTTACGAAGCCGCGTTCGGAGCTGGCGATGAAGGCGAGTAGCTCTTCACGCTCGGCGGTCTCTGCTACTTCGGCACGGATTGCTTCGACGGCCTTGGTGGTGTTGAGTTTCTTGTCGCGGAGCAGGCGGAAGCTCTTGTGGAGGGCCTGTATCTGGTCTGGCGAGAAGCCGCGCCGCTCGAGGCCTACCTTATTTACATCGAAGAGTTTGATGTCGCGGCCGGAGCCTGTTGTGAGCGAGAAGGGCAAGACGTCTTGCACGACTACGCTGAAGCCACCAATCATCGAATGCCGCCCAATGCGGCAGAACTGATGCACGGCCGAGTGGGCACTGATTACGGCCCAATCACCGATGGTGACGTGCCCTGCGAAGGTGACGCCGTTTGAGAGCACGCAGTGGTTGCCAAGATGGACATCGTGGGCAACGTGGCAATAGGCTAGAAGCGAGTTGTCGTCGCCGATGATTGTCTCGAGACCTCCACCTTCGGTGCCGCGGTGAATGGAAACAAATTCACGGATGCGGTTGCGGTTGCCAATTCGCGTGTAGGCCCGCTCGCCGTGATACTTCAGATCTTGAGAGGCAACACCGACTGTTGCATAAGGGAAGAAGACGTTGTCTTCACCAATAACAGTGGGGCCTTCGATGTAGACATGAGCCATCAGATTGGTGCGCGCACCAATCTGCACATCCGGGCCAATGACGCAGAAAGGCCCGATGTCAGCGCTGGCATCAATGCTGGCTTGCGGGTCTACGATAGCCGATGGATGAACCGGCATTAGTGCCTTATAAGGCGCCCTTGTCGCGCAGAATACACATGACAGTACACTCGGCGACGACCTCGTTGTTGACACGGGCTTCACCGCGCATCTTGGCTACGTTTGAGCGTCTTGAGATCACAGTCATCTCAACTCGCAACTGATCACCCGGGATCACAGGCTTGCGGAACTTGGCACCTTCGATGGTGGTGAGGAGCACTACTTTGTTCTTGCGATCGGGGATCTGGCTCAGAACGAGAACACCGGCCGTCTGCGCCATACATTCGACGATGAGAACACCAGGCATCACCGGGAAGTCTGGAAAATGGCCCTGGAAGTGGGGTTCGGTGGCCGTGACATTCTTGATGCCGACGATTCGGGTCTCTTCGATTTCGAGAATTCGATCTACGAGGAGGAGCGGATATCGATGCGGAAGAATGTCCTGAATTTCGACAACATTTAGTTCAGGCATGCAAACAAGCTATTATATCCGCCGATGGACCCAATTCTGGCCTGGATGCAGGCAAAACAAGAAGACCTGCTTTCGTTTCTCCGCGCGATGGTAGAAATTGAGAGCCCTAGTGGGGATGAGGCGGGCGTTTTGCGCTTTGCAAATTACCTCGAAGAAGCCACGCGCGACATTGCGAAAGTGAAGCGGATCAAAGCTCCGGGGCTCGGGCCGCATCTGCTGCTTGAGTTTGATTTGGGCGGCGCGCGTAAGCGCGGGAAAAAAATTTTGGGGCTGGCCCATTCTGATACTGTTCACCCCTTGGGGACACTTGCGAAATTTCCATTTTCTATTCGTGGAGGACGTGTCTATGGGCCGGGAGCCCTCGACATCAAGGGCGGCATTGCGCTTTTTGTCTTTGCTATGCGAGCGCTGAAGGATCTGAAGATTCCCGTCAGCAAGCCAGTGGTGTTGCAGATCAACAGCGATGAGGAGATCGGCTCAGACTCCTCGCGCGCACTCACCGAGAAGATGGCTCAGGATGCGGCTTGCGTCCTGGTAGTAGAGCCTGGCACAGGCCTAACTGGCAAATTGAAAACAGCCCGCAAGGGCACTGGCGACTACACCGTTAAGGTGAAGGGAATTGCGAGCCACGCTGGGGTTGATTTTCTGGCTGGCGCCAGCGCGATTATCGAGCTTGCCAAACAGATTGAAGTGATTGCCGGCTTTACCGATCTTGCGAAGGGTTTGACGGTGAACCCCGGAGTGATTAGCGGCGGTACGCGTACTAACGTAGTGGCGTCAGAAGCACAGGTGGAAGTGGATATCCGCATTGCCCGGCTGAAGGACTTCACGTCACTCGATAAGAAGTTCCGCAAATTGAAGCCCTTCGACAAGCGCTGCACGATTGAGGTGGTGGGTGGCTTGAACCGCCCGCCGATGGAGCGTACCAAAGCCATTGGCGATCTCTTTGCCATTGCTAAGAAAGAGGCTTGGGAGCTTGGTATCGCACTTGAGGAATCATCCACCGGCGGCGGCAGCGATGGCAACTTCACAGCAGCCCTTGGTGTTCCCACTCTCGACGGGCTGGGTTGCGTGGGGGAAGGGGCCCACACGCTGAACGAAAATTTTTTAGTGGAACGCATCCCCGACCGCGCAGCGCTGCTGGCAAAGCTAATCGCGGCTCTCTAGCGCTATCCTGAGATATGGCGCTGCGCCAAATCCCCCTTTTGTTTGAGGTATAGTCTTGTCGAATTTGCCCCTGGCCACCCTGCGTGGTGTGCGTCTTGAGAAGATTGCGTCTTTGCGTGAACTGGGTCTGAATCCATTCCCGGCCAAAAGCAATCGCACCCACATGACTGCAGAAGTCACGGGCAATTACGATGCGCTCGAAGGCCAGACAGCGACCGTCGCTGGCCGCCTGATGAGCTGGCGCAAGATGGGCGGCATGGCCTTTGGCAATGTGCAGGATCAAAGCGGCAATATGCAGATTGCACTGCGCCGCGGTGAGATGCAGGGTACGGACGCTGCTGCCGGCACACTTGGTTTTGAGAATTTCAATTTGCTCGACGTGGGCGATATCGTTGAGTGCACGGGTAAGGTGGGCAAGACCAAGACAGGCGAGATGTCGATCATTGCCGACAGTCTGCGCATCCTCACCAAGAGCCTGCGGGCCTTCCCCGACAAGCACTTTGGCATCAAGGATCGCGAGATCATCCTGCGCAAGCGCTACATCGATACGACGGTAAACCCTGAGAATCGAGTGCACTTTGAGCAGATCTCGCAGATGCTCTTTCAGATTCGCCGCTTCTTCAACGAGCGTGGCTTTCTGGAATTCAATACGCCGATCATCCAGTCGCAATACGGCGGCGGCACGGCCAAGCCTTTCATCACACATGTCAATGCGCTATCGACCGACATGTACCTTGCAATCTCGCACGAGCTCTATCTGAAGCGCCTGATTACCGCTGGCTTCGACAAGGTATTCGTGATTGGCCGTCACTTCCGCAACGAAGGCATCGACCGCAGCCATCACCCGGAATTCGTGATGCTCGAAACGATGACGGCCTACGAGAACTACGAATACAACATGCAGTTGATCGAAGATCTCTTCCGCCACATTGCGACCAGTGTTTTTGATCGCACCGTGTTTCAGGTGAAGGGACATGAAGTAGATTTCGCCAAGGTGTGGCCGCGTGTGCTGATGACTGATGCGGTGCTCGAAGCTACCGGTATCGACTTCAAGGCAATCACAAGCGTAGACGAAGCCAACGAAAAGCTTGCATCGCTCGGCATCAATGACCCGCAGCCCAGCGTTGGCAATGCTCTCGTGCGCGCCTTTGAAGAAAAGGTTGAAAAGACTTTGATTCAGCCCACGTTTATCTATGGGCATCCGATTGAGATCTCGCCGCTGGCTAAGCCCATGCAGAGCGACCCGCGCTATGTGGAGCGCTTTGAGATCTTCATCGCCGGTATGGAGTGCGGCGACAACTGGAGCGAGCAGAACGACCCGGTGCAGTTGCTGGCTACCTGGAAGAAGGCCTTCAAGCCCGAGGACCGGGACGAGGGCGAATTCCATCCGCTTGACTATGACTTCGTCGAAATGCTCGAACACGCAATGCCGCCCACCACAGGCATCGGGCCGGGCCTTGAGCGTATGGCGATGATCTTCACCGGGCAGGAAGACATCTACGATGTGATCTACTTCCCGATGATGAAGCCGTTGCTCAGCGAAGTGAACAAGGTGATCTACGACGTAAAGGACGAAGAGGCCCAGAACGTGAAGGTAGACCTTCTGCTGACAGCCGAGGAGTTTGCGGCGTGGCTTAAGCAGGGCAAGCTGAAGCCTCGCGGTGGGGCTCTGGCCTTAACGCCGGTTGAGACCGACTGGGAAGGAAACAAGCTGAAGCACTACGAGATCACGGGCTTGTCCAATGGCGGCAAGGTAACCGTGCGTGGGGCGGATGTCAGTGTTCTGATCGCTGAGACTTTCCCGGGGATCGAAGTAAAGACGCGCCCCGTGCGGAAGGCCAACGGCTAAAGGCTCTCGAGAAAGAGCTTCATCTCGCGCACGATTTCTGTTGTGCTTGAGATAAAAATGTAGAAGTTGGCACCGGGGATTACAACAATTCGGGCTGAAGGAATCCCTTTCAAGAGGTCTCTCCGGTAACGGTCTTGCATTGCCTGATCGAAATCGAACTTTTGTTTGAGTGCACCACGCTCCTGCTCTGTTTGTGGCTTGTACTTTTCAATCAGAGCGGCCAGGGAGGGCTGGCTGGCAAAGAGTGCAAGTACGGGAACCTTGATTCTGTCGTATTCCGGTTTTGCCAATCCTTTGAAGAGGCCCTGATTTGTTGCTTTGGGAAGTCGGTATTTTCCAAGGCTGCCATCGGAACGAATTTCATAGAGTTGCCGAAGTTCAGACTCCGGAAATTCAATTCCGTGAGTTTGAAGTTGCCATTTCTGGTAGGCACTGATGGAACTGAGATCGGGCTGATTTGGAGATCGCAGTGAGCTGGGCAGCAGCTTTCCGTCGGGAGGATCCACTCCGAAGTCTGAAGGCTTCAATGTTGGATCTTCAACTGAATTCAGATACACAATACCAGCGATGCGGTCTGGATAAGAAGCGGCGATGACACCAATATCCTGGCCTCCAAATGAGTGTCCAGCCAGCACGGGGAGTTGCGGCAAGTGCAGCGCAGCCAGGACCTCAATTACGTCCCTGGCTGAACGAGCCGCCTCAAAGCCGCTTTCGGTGTGAGTCGAGGCTCCAAGACCTCGCCTGGTAATTGCATAGACGTGGCCAAGGGCTGATAGCTTCTGAGCCAGGGGCTCGTAGGCATGAGCCGTCAGGTATCCAGCAAGCAGTACGATGGACCGGCCTTGGCCACCCCAATCGAGCACCTCAAGCTCAACCCCCGTATCGACTCGGATGAATTGCGCTTTGGGTGCGGCGTAGGCAACCTGCATCGCGAAGAGCACCGCCAAGAGTCTCTGCATGCAGAGAGATTATCAACTAAATTGCAGCCAGGGCAGCCAGCACTTCAGCCGCGTGGCCGGCGGGCTTTACCTTTGGGAAGATCTTGGCGATCTTGCCCTCTTTATTGATGATGAAGGTGCTACGCTCGACGCCCATGTACTTCTTGCCGTACATACTTTTCTCGACCCAGACGCCGTACTTCTCAGCGACTGCGTGTTCTTCGTCGGCCAGTAGGGTGAAGGGCAGGTCGAACTTGGTGCGGAACTTGGCCTGAGCCTTAACTGGGTCGGGCGAGACGCCCAGCACTACGGTATCGGCCTTGGCGTAGGCGGCATTTTGATCGCGAAACTCGCAGGCTTCGGTGGTGCAGCCGGGAGTATCGGACTTCGGGTAAAAGTAGAGGACGACGTTTTTGCCTTTGAGGCTGGAGAGCTTCAGTTTTGCGTCGCTGTCGGTTGAGAGCGTGAAGTCGGGGGCTTTGGAT
>JAPKYY010000166.1 GCA_026394095.1 Acidobacteriota bacterium
CCCTCGCCCAGGCCGATTTTTTTGGCGATGGTAGCGTCAATGTTGAAGAAGCCCGGGGCGGTAACCGTATTGCGACCGCTGTTGCCGAGCCGGAAGTCAGCAGGGTTGGCAAAGGCGCCGGTATTGAACCAGCGGTCTACCGTCGGATTCTCAAGATTGGCACTGACGGTTTGGTCTGGCCGGTTCTGGTTATTGAAGCTGAAGGTGCGCGTGGTTTGGGTACGCACGTCGATGGGCAGACCGGTTTGCCACGAAGTGATGCCCGACACGTCCCAGCCGCCAACCAGATAATTCATCAGCTTGCCCTGGCAGAGCCAGCGTTTTCCTGAGCCAAAAGGAAATTCATAAAGGCTGGAGACAACGAGCCGTTGCCGGGTATCAAAGCCGGAAAGACCGTACTCCCGCGAGATGTCGTAGCTATCGATCGGAGCAGTAGAGATCCCGAGATTGCCAACGGCAAAGTCCCCAGGGGCATTGTCGTGAGACTTGGCCAGGGTGTAGGAGCCCAACACCGCAACACCGCTGCCGAAACGCTTTTCGAGGCGAACGGTAGCAGCGTGATAGCGGCTTTTGGCGCCGCTGCCCCAGCCCCAGATGTTTCCGAATACTGGCACTGGGCGGGCACTTTGACCTTTGCCGTAGTCGGCGGGGTTGCGAATCTGGTTTTCAAGCAAAAAGAGGGTTAGGTTGCGGCCGAAGGAGGCCACATAGCCCGCTTCGAGCACCAGGTCTGGCGAGAGCTGCCTCTGTAAATTAAAGTTCCATTGCGCCGTGAGCTGATTGCGGTTGTCGTCTTCAAAGAGGTGCCGCGGGCTAAGGCCTTCGATGCGGCCGGAGCCTTGTTGGAAGGACGGGACACCGGTTCGCAGGCGCGCCACCGGTGTTACCGCGTCCGGTGCGATAAAAAACGTTTCGATGAAATTCGGCGGATTGAAGCCCAGCCGCACAAAAGTCCCGCCACCGGTGAGAGAGCGGTACACTCCAAAGCCCGTGCGAAGCACCGTGCGCGGATCAAGCTGGTAGGCGATGCCGAAGCGCGGAGAGAAATCGAGTTTGTTGGTGCGGGCTAACCCGCGGGAATCACCCGGCTTGAAGATCCTGGCGCGTTCGGCAGCCGGAATGGGCAATTGATTGATCTCACTCTGGACAAAGGCAGGGATCTGGCCATCGCGGACGGCGAGACGGAACTCGCCCAGCGGGTTCGCGATGTTGGGGTTCGCCTGCCGGTCATATTTGTCTACCACCGGAGTGAAAAGCTCATAGCGGAGGCCAAGATTCAACGTGAGTTTCCGATTGACACGCCACTCATCCTGCACAAAAGCGCCAAAGAGGGTTTGCCGATTGTAGAGCGGGCTGAACTGCACATTAAGCTGAATCGATTGAGGATATCCCAGAAGCAAATCGGCAATCGGGTCTCCTGTGTTCGCCTGAGACGGGTTGCTGGAGAAGATAGAACCGAAGCGAAGCTGACCGAAAGGAACAAACGAGCCGAATACATTGGCTTGCAAGTAACGAAGGTCGAAGCCAGCTTTCAGCGTATGCCGCCCAGCGTACCAGGTGAGGGTATCGGAAGCCTGGTACGTCGTTTCGGCTGAAATGACAAAGTTGCTGCCGGAGCCGAACTCAGAATATCCCGTCTGAATGGAAGGGAAGGAGGAAACCGCCTTGCTTGGGTTGGTTCCATTGAGCCCGATGGCGCCCGCCGGGTCTGTTCCAAAATTCTGTGGCTTCTGGTCTACGACAAAGCGGTTGAAGCCGACCCGGGCATCGTTGATCAGACGTGGATTAAAGGTGAAGGTGTGACTGGCCAGCGCATTGTGCCCGGTATTGATCGGGTTTGCGGCTCCAGAGTAAGCCGCTGGAAAACCGTCGTTTGCGGCAGAAAAAGTGTCATAAGTTGTGTAACGAAGGGCAATCAATTGCCGCTCCGTGGGACGCACATCGCCGCGTACATTCCATTGATTTTCATCGAAGTTGCGCGGCACCTGTACCCGGTGGGTGCTTGCGCCAGTGTTGGCTGATGGCCAGGCTTCGCGAGCAATGCGGCTGCCAACCGGGTCCAGAGAGGCGGCCGGAATGCGATTGCCGGCGAAGGGGTCGCGGATGAAACGGGCCGGATTGGCAGGGTCGCGACGGGTGGTGTTGGGATCGAAGATGGAGCGTGTTGAAGGGAAAATGCCCTGACGGAATTCTTCCGGCGGAACACTCAAGTTTGCAACGGCAGACTCGCGTTGCCGGAGTTGTTCGAAGTTGCCAAAGAAAAATACCCGATTCTTGATCACTGGCCCGCCGAGCGAGGCACCGTACTGATTGCGCACAAACAATGGGCTTGGCTGTGACGAGAAAGCATTGCGGGCGTTGAGTTGGTTGTTTCTGTGAAACTCGAACAAGCTGCCATGAAACTGATTGCCTCCAGACTTGGTAATAACGGTCAGTACACCACCCATGTTGCGGCCATATTCGGCGCTGGGCGAGTTGGTGATGACACGAAACTCCTGGATGCTTTCCACCGAAGGACGCACAGCGTCGCGGTTGAAAAAAACTGTATTATTGTCGATTCCGTCCACCATCAGGTTGTTGGAATTGAAACGGCTTCCACCCAGCACAAACCCCGTTCCCTGGCGTGTGCCAGTTGTGAATGGGATGGCATTGGGCGCCAGAGAGGCCAATTCCAGGTAGCTTCTGCCATTGAGGGGCAACCCCACAACACGCCGGTTGTCAATTGTCTGCCCAACTTCCTGTGTCGATGTATCGAGCAGCGAAGCGTCGCTTGCCACAGTGACGCTTTCGCTTGCATTGCCCATAGATAGCAAAACATCGGTGCGCACACCTTTAGCGGCCACAGCCACAATTCCCGACTGGCTAAAGTTCCGAAACCCGGCTTGGGTTACTTCCAGCTTATAAGTGCCGGGAATCAAATTCGTAAAGGAGAAATAGCCGTCTGCGGCCGATTCTGTGCGGATTGCAAAGCCACGAGCATCGGAGGTTAGCGTGAGTTTTGCCCCAGCTACCGTGGCTCCAGAGGCGTCGGTGATGGCCCCGAAAATCTGCGAGGGTGCCACCTGTGCTCTCAATATCCCAGTCAACATCAAAAGAGCGGACACAATTCGACCAATGGGATGGCTGAACATTTTTCGATATCTCCTAATTTCGGATTTGGTTGATAAAGTCCCGTCCCGTTGGGCCGGAAAGGATAGCTTGTGAACTCTGGGCTTCTACTTCGGTGGGCAGTCCTGCCAGAGCCTTGGACATTTCTGCTGCCGTGGCCAATATCCACTCCGTCTGTTGGGCGAGCGTCGCCTCGTTGGCCCGAAACGCCGGAGTGCTAATGCCTATCGATCCCAGGACGGGGCCGTCTGTCCCTGCGAAGACGGCGGCACCCAGGCAAACTGCCCCCTGGACAGTTTCTCCGTCGTTGATCGCAAATCCGCTTTCACGGCAGCGGGCAAGCCGTTCGGCCAGCACACGCTTGTTGGTGTTGGTCCTTGCTGTGAAGGCTCGAAGCCCTGTCGCCGCCAGGCGCTCTTCCAGGTAAGCGGGTTCGAGAAACGCCGCTACGGCTAGGCCTTGGGCCGAAGCATGCAAATGACATTGCTCACCGAGATCCACCACCACTCGCAGCGCGTGGGCGCTTTCCACAGCGTCCACCAGGATCACTGCTCCAGCCCGGTAAATTCCAAAGTAGACACTTTCGTCGCATTGCTGCTGCAATCGCCGCAGCAGTGTGTGACAGATCTCTACCGGTCGGTTGCGGCGTGCAACACGCCGTGACAACTCAACAGCCCTCAGCCCAATTGAAAATTCGCCGTTAGTGTTTCTTGTGACATATCCAAGGCCAATCCAGGACAGCAAGAGCCTGTGCGTGGATGTCTTGGGCAACACGCACATTTCCGAAACCCGGGCCAGAGTTAAGCCTGCGGGATTGTCGGCAAGCAATTCCAGAATTGCGACAGCTTTTTCGAGTACTTCAGTACGAGTTTGTTCCATTGGTCGGAATGAGTTCCAACTAATGGTATGCCGTTTCGTCGCGGGTATCCCGCTCGAACACCGCTCAGATTCCACCACTGCCGCACCACTATCCGGCCAAACCGTTAAGGATCAAGACCTTGCGGTAGTCTTCCTCGCCACCCCGCCAGAGGCCTCGATGGAGCTCACCGCCGAATTCCTGGCCGCCGGCGCCAAAGTTGTCGATCTCTCAGGAGCCTTCCGCCTGCGCACCGTAGAGAACTACAGTCGCTGGTATAAGGAAACCCACACCGCGCCCGACCTGCTCAACGAAGCCGCCTACGGTCTGCCCGAGTTCTACCGCAACACGATCAAGCATGCCCGCCTGATCTCCAATCCCGGTTGCTATCCAACGGCAGCCAATCTCGCCCTGCGTCCCCTTGTCAGCGCTGGCGCAGTGAACCTCGAAGCCGGCATCATCTGCGACGCCAAAAGCGGCGTCTCAGGCGCAGGCCGCAAGCCCAGCATGAAGACATCCTTCTGCGAAGTCACCGAGAACTTCTCGGCCTACTCACTGCTCGACCATCGCCACGTCCCCGAAGTACTGCAGAATTCGAGCCTCGAAGAGACCCAGTTCAGCTTCACGGCACAACTGATCCCAATCGATCGCGGCATCCTCGAAACGATCTACTTCCGCCGCGCCACCCCCGAATTCACGGCCGATCACATCTACCAGATCTACCAGGACGCTTACGCCAACGAGCCCTTCGTCCGCATCCACGCGCCCGGCAAAGTGCCCGATCTCCATTCCGTCCGTCGCACCAACTTCTGCGACATTGGTTTCTCGCAACAACCCGACGGCCGCACCGTCGTCGTAGCCGCCATCGATAACCTGGTCAAAGGCGCCGCAGGGCAGGCCGTCCAAAACATGAACCTCATCCTGGGCTTCCCCGAGGTCGAAGGCCTGTGAAACTCCTGGTCAAACTCGGCGGCACGCTTCTAGACGACCCTCAATCGCGCCAGGGTCTCTCAGCCCAATTGGCCGCCCTCCACAAAACAAACCCAATCACAGCCGTAGTCCACGGCGGTGGCAAGCAGATGACCCGCTTTCTCGAAGAGCGCGGCGTCCCAAGCAACTTCGTCGATGGCCTGCGTGTATCGAGCCCCGACGTGATCGATGCCGTGCTTAAAGTCTTCGCCGGCACCGTCAACCATGAACTCGTAGCCTCGCTCGTGGCCGCAGGCCTCGACGCCGTCGGCCTTACCGGTATCGACTGCGCTCTGACCGAGTGCGAAATCGTGAACCCGGCCCTCGGCCAGGTGGGCCGCCCAGTAAAAGCAAACACCCGCATCCTCGACACTCTTTGTGGCAGCAATTTCCTCCCCGTCATCGCCTGCGTTGGCGGTGACCGCTCTGGTAAGGTCTATAACGTCAATGCAGACCAGATGGCCACCAGCCTCGCCGCCGCCTGGCGAGTAGACCGGCTCCTTTTCCTCACCGACGTCGAAGGCGTACGCGGAGCCGACGGCCAGCGCATCCCCGTGCTGCGCCCGGCCGACGCCCAAAACCTGATCGATACCGGTGTCGCCCACAGCGGCATGCTCGCCAAGCTCCGCGCCGC
This sequence comes from Acidobacteriota bacterium, assembly GCA_026394095.1. Classification (GTDB taxonomy): domain Bacteria; phylum Acidobacteriota; class Terriglobia; order Bryobacterales; family Bryobacteraceae; genus Bryobacter. The sequence continues at coordinate 5,568 of JAPKYY010000166.1, forward strand.
GCAGTTTGCGCTGGAAAACGGAGTTGGCGAAGTACGCATTGTTCACGGTGCCACGCCCGATGTTTTGGCCCGCGTCCAGTCAGGAGAAGCACTTGGAACAGCCTTCCTCCTCTAAAACAGTCCGCAAGGCCGCAATGGCCGACATACCGTCTATTCTCGCAATGATTAACGGATATGCAGCGAATGGAATCATGCTGCCGCGAACTGAGTTTGAATTATCAGAGTTTATTCGCGATTTCACGGTCATTTATGACGAAGACCGTTTAATTGGTTGCGCCGCCCTACACTTTTATGGTCCCACCATCGCAGAACTTCGCTCTTTGGCAGTAGATCCAGCCGCTAAGGGTACCGGGGCAGGCCGTCTCCTGATGCAAGCCATCGACGCTGAGGCAAATGCCTTCGGTTTGCACTCCCTTTTCGCCTTCACCTACGTCCCTGACTTCTTCGCAAAAATGGGATATTCCCTTGTAGACCGCAACGAACTACCCCTAAAAGCTTGGAAGGACTGCCTCCGTTGCCCGAAGTTCCAGGCCTGTGATGAGATCGCAGTACTAAAGTACCTTCGTCCGCCAACGGCTGCCAAGCCTGCTCAAGAGCCCTTCCAGATTTTCAGTCCTGATTCAACTTCTGGAGTCGCATTTCAGCAATACACCTTACCTCGCCCCTCAGGTCATTAGATTCTAAAAAATTAGCAACTTCAAACAATTAAACTGAGATTTTTCGCTTGCTGTGAGTACTAGAACGAGTATAATCGGGTTGATTATATGGCCGTTTCTAGTGGCCAGCAGCCCTTAATCAGGAGACCGTTGCTATGCGGGCGCAAACTATCGACATTTTAGAATCTTCCGGAAGAATTCTCTGCTGCACAATCTTTAAGCCGTGCGGCAAGAAACTCCTCTCCAAAGGCCACATCCTGAATGAAGAGGATGTCCGGCTCCTCAAAACAGAAGGAATGTCTGAAGTCTGGGTTACCCAGCTCGAAGACGGCGAAGTCTCCGAAGACGATGCGGTATTAACCGTAGGCCGTGAAGTCGGCTGCGGCTGCATCGAGATGCGTCCGGCTCCCGGTGGCCGGGTCAATATCTTCGCTACCGAAGATTGCTGTGTACTTGTCGATGACGAATTGCTCAAGCAGATCAATTGCACTGCCAGCGTGGTCATCGCAACGATGCCGAACTTCAGCTACGCACAAGCCAATCAGCGCATCGCCACGATCAAAAGCACTCCCTTTGCCGTAGCTCAGTCTCAGCTCGAAGCCATCACTAACATCCTCAAAGAGCGCGGCGCAATTCTTCAAGCCCGTCCCATTCGCAAACCAACCGTTGGGGTTCTCTACTCAGACCCGATCAACGGCGAGCGCGGCCGCATGCTGTTTGAAGGAATTGTTCGTCAGCGCCTCGAGCGCTACGGCACCAGCAGCACCTACGCACTAGCCTGCCTCGAAGACGAAGAAGAAGTCACCCGGGGTCTGCACCATCTGGTTCGCACCAAGCCCACCATGATTCTGGTTGCTTCCACCACAGCCCCGGCCGGCCCTGAAGACGTTATCGGCCGCGCCCTCGTTCGTCTGGGCAGCCACATGGAGCGCTTCCTTGCTCCCGTAGAACCCGGCAATCTACTCTTGCTGGCCTACAAAAACGACATCCCCATCATTTCCGCGCCAGGCTGCCATCGTTCTGCCAAACAGAACGTCGTCGACCTTCTCATCCCACCAGCCCTTGCGAAATACCGCATCTCCGGCTGGGAGGTGGCCTGTCTTGGACACGGCGGCCTGCTTGGTTAGCATCCCCTCCTCAAACTAACCAAGCCGCTTCCGGAGAAACTTGGCTCCCTCCCAGGCAATATCTGCCGGGGAGGGGGCCAAATCTCGCCAGATACAAGCTGCAGCAGCAATCTCTTTGATGTTGAAGCCAAAGCTCTCAATCACACACCAGCCGTCATAGCCTGCGGCATCCAGCCCTGCAAACAATCCATCCCAATCCACATGCCCGCTGCCCGGCGCACCGCGATCGTTTTCGCAGGTATGGACGTGAAACAGCGACTTACCGAGACTAGCCGCCGCCGGGCCAATCCTTTGTTCTTCAATGTTTGCGTGGAAACTGTCATACAGAATGCCCACCTGAGCAGAGCCAACTGCGTTCACCAGAGCAAGCCCGTCGGCAGCGGTATTCAGAAAGTAGGTCTCAAAACGGTTGAGCGGCTCAATCGCCATTCGCACCTTCGCGCTCGCAAAATAGGGGGCAAGCTCCTGAA
>JAPKYY010001043.1 GCA_026394095.1 Acidobacteriota bacterium
GCTGAATCCGAAACCGGCTGGACACCCTATGCGTGGCTGATCTACGCGGTGCCCTTTGCCATTTGGCCTGCGACGCGCAGTTCTACGCCTCAAGACTGGGCGCTGAACTGCGCGGGCCTTAGCGTGTTTCTTGGGCTCTACTTCTGGGTGCACTGGTTGAAGGGTTTGCGCATTCTGATTCCAGTGCTTGGGCTCGCTCTGCTGGGCGTGGTTTATATGCCCTGGAACCCCTATGCACTGGCTTTCTTTATTTATGCGGGGTCGTTCTCCGGCTATACGGCGCGAACGGACGTAGTGGCAGTGAGTTGCTCGATTCTGTTGGGGATGATGGGCCTGGAGGCTTGGATATTCCAGCTGAACCCGATGTCGCTGATCACAGGCTTTGTATTCACTCCACTGCTCGGGTTTCTGCTCTTGCATTACGCGCGGAAGCATGAGGTAAATCGCAAGCTGCGGCAAGCGCAGGATGAAGTGCAGCAGATGGCGCGGGTAGCGGAGAGAGAACGGATCGCGCGTGATTTGCATGACTTGCTGGGGCATACTCTGTCGGTGATTGTGCTGAAGTCGGAACTGGCGACGCGGCTGTCGGCAGTGGACCCGGCACGAGCAGCGAAGGAGATTGGGGAAGTTGAGACGATTGCGCGGCAGGCACTCACAGAGGTGAGAACAGCAGTGGAAGGGTACATGTCCACAGGCCTTCGCGGGGAGTTTGAGCGGGCACGAGCGCTGCTTGAGAATGCGGGGTTGCGGGTGGATGCCAGTTGTAGTTTTGAGCGGCTGCCGGCGATTGAGGAGAGTGTTCTATCGCTTGCGCTGCGAGAGGGTGTCACCAACATTCTGCGACACTCTGGGGCCACGGCTTGCGTGTTGCGTGGAGTGAGAACCGATCAGGGCGCAGAGATCCGGATTGCCGATAACGGCTCGGGTTATCAAGGCAAAGAAGGAGCAGGATTGCGAGGGATGAGAGAACGGATTGAGACACTTGGCGGGCGGCTGGTGGTGAGGATGGATGCCGGAACACAGCTTGAGATCCAGTTGCCGCTGACGGGGAGTGCGGCTTGAAGATTCGGGTAGCGATTGGTGAGGATCAGGCGATGATCCGAGGGGCACTGGCTGCCTTGCTTGAGATTGAAGGGGACATGGAAGTTGTGGGGCAGGCAGCGAACGGGATTGAGGCGCTGGACCTGGCAGAAAAGACGCGGCCCGAGGTATTCCTGCTCGATATTGAGATGCCGGGGATGACTGGGCTTGAGGTGGCGGCCGAGATTCAGAGACGGAAGTTACCGGTGAAGGTAGCGATTCTAACTACGTTTGCGCGGGCTGGTTATTTGCGGCGGGCACTCGATGCGGGGGTGACTGGTTATCTGCTGAAAGATTCGCCGGCGACGAAGCTGGCAAAGGCGATCCGGCTGATTCATGCGGGTGGGAGGTCGATTGATCCGGATCTGGCGGCTGAGGCGTGGACTGAGGCCGACCCGCTCACAGACAGGGAGCGACAGGTGTTGCGTCTGGCGGCTGAGGGGCAATCGAGTGCTGAGATATCAGCCGGGCTGCATTTGAGCGAGGGTACAGTGAGGAACTATTTGTCGGAAGCAATTGGCAAGTTGGGCGCGGCCAACCGTACGGAGGCCGCGCGCATTGCAAGACAGAGGGGCTGGCTCTAGAAGGAGCCTGCTTCGGTAAGGCCGACAATGGCCCAGGCGGTGGCGCTGGCGGAAATCCACTGGTCGTGACCGTAGGGGAAGCCACTTTCAAAGTAAGGCTGGAATTTGGGCGCGCGGCTCTTCTGGTACCAGGTGCCGTCTTCGCGTTGGGTGGCACGAAGCCACTTTGCGG
>JAPKYY010000717.1 GCA_026394095.1 Acidobacteriota bacterium
GTATTGCGCAGCGTCTGTGTCCCCACCAGCTTGTCGCCATCAATCACAGCCTTGTACTCTTCAACCAAAAATCTAGGATCGCTCGTTAGAAAAATTAAAGTTGTCATGTCGATCGTACAGTTGCTGAGCGGATAGCTCAAAACCGTCTGCCTCTGCTTGGAGCTAAGCGTGATCGATCCACGGCAGCTCTTTCCACTGCCCTCCAACTTCAACTCCACATCCTGCGTCGCGTTGTACATCGTCGCCTTGCCTCGCCAGGTCCCGCTGAACTCCTCTGACTTCGTCATCGTCGAAGGCGGTAGCGGCTTCAAGGTGCCGTAATCCGGCTTGGGCAGGCTCGTTAGAATACCCGCCTTGTACTGCTCTACTGCAAAGTGTGCCGCCTCGGTAAGTAAGCGCTGCGTGTCTTCCGGCACTCGCAACGTAGTGGGATTGCGAGTCGCTCCTTCGCAAGTTTTCCCCATAAGCACCTCAACAAAAACACAGGCATTCAGATAAGTCCCAAGCGGCGAAGGATGTGTCCCATCGGCATCAAAAAGCTCAATCCGAGGCTGCGTTTCACGTATCCGTTTCCAGGCCAGCCCCACCGGAGAAATGGTTGCTCCAATCTCACGAGCTGCCTCAGCATAAGCGTAATTGAGGCCCGTCTGGAATTCCGGATAAGCCTTACGTCCCCACGTCAGGTACAACATCGGTTTGGCATTCTTGCGCTGGATCTCGGCATTCCAGATCCGCACCCATCGCAGCAACCCGTTCGGCTCGTTCACTCCCCACTTGCCATCCACGTAGTTCTCACCCAGCGTTGATTGATCCTGCAGCACAACATAATCCCAGCTCCCACTCCGCAGAGTCTCAAGAGCATTCGTCAGGTGCCACAAATCCTGCAACGTAGCACCCCCGCGCGTCACACTTTTGGTCTCAATCCGCCTTCCAGGTGTGGAATTCGATATCGCCGCCACCATGTCGGGCAGAGCATTGTAATAGGTGTAGGAATTACCCAGAAATAAAACACGAAGTGCTTCTTCTGTTTTAGGCGTTTCAGTCTGCGCCATCAGGCTGAGCGCGGCGAAAATCATTGCGGCAAGACGCATGAGTGTTATTTTGGCATGACAGGCATGGAACTCCGAGTATTTCGTCAAAGCGGGCAGGTGGGCTTCTTCGAAGCGGATGTGAAATTGCGAATGTCCCCGGCCGCCTATTGGCGCATTCTCCAAAACGCCGCCGGTGCCCACGCAGCCCTGCTCTCAGCCGCCACAGAAGAACTCCGTCGCTCCGGCCAAACCTGGATGCTCTCAAAAATGCGAGTCGACATCCACCGCCATGTTCTGCTCGGAGAAGACATCGTTGTCGAAACCTGGCCTAGCACAAAAATCAAGGGTGCCCGAGCCTATCGAGACTTTGTATTGAAAGATTCCCAGGGCCAAATCTGCGCCTCCGCCAGCAGCCTATGGGTGATCGTTGACCTAAGCTCCCGCAAGCCAGTCCGCATCCCGGAATCGATCATCGCCCTTTGTCATGATCCCGGCTACACCATCCCGACTCTCGAAGAAGCCACCCTAACGAGACCCGAAGCAGTCAGCCTCGAACAAAACTACCGCGCCTTCTGGAGCGATGCCGATCAAAACGAACACGTCAACAACGTAGCAATGATCCGGTGGGCGGTAGACGCCCTGCCACTCTCTTTCCTCGAAACTAACGAACTGGCCTCAGC
>JAPKYY010000047.1 GCA_026394095.1 Acidobacteriota bacterium
GTCAATCTGAATGGCCCGGACACAAACTTCTCACCCAACGCCGCAGGCGTCAATACGAATGCGAATTTTGGCCGTATCTTCGGCGCACTCGACGCACGACGCATGCAGCTTGGCCTCCGCGTTACATTCTAAGGATTCACACCTATGCGCTTCGTACTGCTCTTTGTTTGTGCCCTTGCGGCATTTGCTCAACAGAACTTTGATTTTGTTGTCTACGGAGGCACGGCTGGTGGTGTTGCCACTGCCGTTGCCGCCGCAAGGCACGGTCTCAAGACGGCCTTGCTTGAGCCGCGTGATCACATCGGCGGTATGGTGTCGGGCGGCCTTTCCGGCACCGACATGGGCAAGCGGGAAGTCATCGGCGGGATGGCCCTGGAGTTCTACTATCGTTCGGGGCGCAAGTACAACATGGACCGTCACCTCAACGAGCTCTCCTGGATGCCGGAGCCCAAAGTTGCTGAAGCGATCTTTCGCGAAATGCTCAAGGAGGCTGGGGTAACTCTCCTCGAGCGACACCGCCTCAAAGAGAAGACTGGCGTCGTCAAGTCTGGCAATCGAGTGACAGAAATCCTGATGGAAAACGGTGCCCGATTCCGGGCAAAGTTCTTCGCCGACACCAGCTACGAAGGCGACCTCATGGCACAGGCCAAGGTCAGCTACACCTACGGTCGCGAGGGCATCAGCGACTATGGCGAATCCCTTGCCGGCATCCGGGCTGTCACCGAGAGCCATCAGTTCGCCGTCGATGTTCCTGCTCGGGGCAAAGATGGCAAAGTCCTGCCCGAGATTTCAACCGAGCCTCGAGGCACCCCGGGCGCAGGCGACAAGCGCATTCAGGCATATAACTTCCGCGTCATCGCAACAAACGTCCCGGAGAATCGACTGCCCTGGCCCAAGCCTGCCGGCTACGACCCCAAACGCTATGAGCTACTGGCCAATTATCTCGAAGCGATGACACCCTACATGGGCCGCCCTCTCACCTTCAACGAAGTCAGTCTCCTCCGCATCATCCCCAACGGCAAAGTAGACCTCAACAATCGCAACGGCTTTTCCACCGACTACATCGGCAAAAACTACGGCTACCCCGAAGGCACCTATGCCGAGCGGGAGCGCATCTGGAAAGAACACATCGACTACCAGCAGGGCTTCTACTACTTCCTCGCCAACGATCCGCGAGTGCCCAAATCTTTACAGGATGAAGTGCGCTCCTACGGTCTCGCCAAAGACGAATATCTCGATACGAATCACTGGCCACACCAGCTCTACATCCGCGAGGCCAGGCGTATGGTGAGCGACTTTGTCTCAACACAAAAAGACCTGCAGACAGACCGAATCAAGCCCGACGCAATCGGCATGGGCAGCTATGCCTCCGATTCACACAACATCCAGCGCTTCATCAATGATCGGGGTTTTGTCGAAAACGAAGGTGACGTACAAGTGCAGGTTCAGCCATATCAAATCCCGTACCTGATTGTGATTCCGAAAAAGACAGAAGCAGCGAATCTATTGGTTCCCGTCTGCTTCTCCTCAAGCCACATCTCCTATGCCAGCATGCGAATGGAGCCAC
>JAPKYY010000213.1 GCA_026394095.1 Acidobacteriota bacterium
CGCGCAATGTGTCTTTGCAAAAGGGCGAAGAGATTCGTAACTTCACCACGGCCGTCTTTGATCTCATTCCGATCCAGGGCGACTTCCGCAAGGAACTCCCCAAAACCGACCCCGGCTATTACTTCCGGCCCCAGAAAACCATTCTCGTCAGAACGGTTGTCGATGGCGGTGAGAGTTACTATTTCTGTGGCAACCATCGCGCAACGCTGCCTGCTCTCTGGAGGCAATTCCAGTGAAGATTACTGAGATCCTAAGTGCTTTCTCGAAACTGAATGTCCTTGTGGTGGGAGATATTTGCCTCGATCGCTGGTGCACCTACGATCCTGCGGCCGCTGAGCCTTCCCGTGAAACTGGCATCCCGCGCATTGGCGTTGTCAGTTTGGAATCCACTGCCGGCGCCTGTGGCACCATTGCCAACAACCTGGCTGACCTTGGAATCGGCCGTGTTGCCGTGATGGGAGCAATTGGCGAAGACACGCACGGCGATGAACTCTTCCGGGCACTGGGAATACGAGACATCGGGGTGGATCTGGTTCTGCGTTCGCCTTTGATCCAGACATTCACCTACACCAAGCACATCAATTCTGAAACCGGCATCGAAGACTTGCCTCGCGTAGATTTCATCAACAATTCTGCTCTGCCCAAATCGCTGGATGCCCAACTCGTGCGCACCTTCAAAAGCTATGCCACACTCTTTGACGCAATCCTGGTTTGCGATCAGGCAGAAACCACCAGAGGCGGAGTTGTCACAACCGATTTAAGGGACGCTATCAACGAAATTGGCCAGTCGGATCCAGGCAAAGTGGTCTGGGTTGATTCACGCAAACGAGCAGAGCTCTTCGCTGCCTGTTATCTGAAGCCGAACGAAGATGAAGCTCGTGAAGCAGCAATGCGGCGGTTGGGCCACGAAGACTATTTCCATCTCTTCGGCGCACTCGGCCTGCGCGCCCTGATCGTTACTGCCGGTGAGCGTGGGGCCACTGTACTCGATTCTCTCGGCACCAGAACGCATAAGACCGTCTCGGTTCAACAGCCCGTCGACATCTGCGGCGCTGGAGATAGCTTCTCTGCTGCAGCTGCTTCGGCCCTGGCCGCTGGGGCCACAATCGACGAAGCCGTTCAACTCGGCAATCTTGTCGCCAGCATCACCATCATGAAGAAGGGCACCGGCACCGCAACTCCAGCCGAAGTACTTGCGGCTGCGAACAACGCCGGTATCGCATGAACACACTTGCAATCGACATCGGCGGAACCAAATTTTCACTCGCACTCTTTGCCGGTGAAGAGATGGTGCTGCGCGAGTCTCGACAAACAGACCGCGCCGGCGGCCCTCGCTCCATGCTGGCCCAGATCGAAGCCATCATCGGCACCTGGAAGCATGAACATACAATTCATCGTTGCGGCATCGGCTTCGGGGGCCCGGTAGATTTTGGCCAACAGAAGGTGACCCTTTCTACGCACGTCGAAGGTTGGGCTGAAAATCCTCTGGTCGAAACCATTCGTCACCTGGCATCTGCACCTGTCGTCATGGATAACGATGCCAATGTCGGCGCACTCGGCGAAGGCATCTATGGAGCTGGAGCCGGAACCAGGCCGCTCTTCTACATGACACTCTCTACCGGAATCGGCGGCGGCATTCTCACCGAACACGGTATCTACCGTGGCGCAGACTGGTATGCCGGCGAGATCGGGCACCTCACGATCAGACCCGGTGGCCCGGAATGCCTCTGCGGCGCCTACGGCTGCTTCGAGCGCCTCTGCTGCGGCCTCTGGCTAGAACGCGATCACGGCAAAGCCGCAAAAGAACTCATCGAAGACCCCGCCTTTGTAGAACGCTATGTAGTCGATTTGAGCCTCGGCCTGAAAGCTGCCATCATGATTTTGAACCCCATGCAAGTCGTCATCGGAGGTGGTATCAGCAAAGCAGGAGACAAACTCTTTCTTCCCCTCCGCGCCGAGTTGCGGAAGCAGATCACTGCCTGGTCCCGGGCCCGCATTGATGTTGTGCCGGCTGCTCTTGGCGATGACAGCGTACTCTTTGGCGCACTTGCGCTTGCGAAAGAAACTTTTCCCTTATGACTTTTACCCAAACCTACCGCGACAAACTTATCGATACCCTCAACGGGCTCGACCTCACCAAAGTAGATCAGGCCATCGCCTGGCTATCAGAAGCCCGGGATCAGGGCAAGACGATCTTCACCACAGGTAACGGTGGCAGTGCCGCATCGGCATCTCACTTCGTCTGCGACATGCTTAAAGGCGCCAGCTACAAGCAGGACAAGCGCTTCCGCATCATGTCGCTCCACGACAACATGCCCACGCTCACTGCTTACTCCAATGATGTCGACTATCACGATGCAGCGATCGAGCAGTTGAAGAACTTCGGCTCAGCAGGCGACGTAGTGATTGCCATCAGCGGCTCTGGCAATTCCCCCAATGTGTTGCGTGCGATTGAGTATGCCAATTCGATTGGCTGCCGTACGATTGGCCTGACTGGCCGTGATGGCGGCAAATTGGGGCCCTTGGTCCAATTGCAGATCCATACCCCAGAGCCTCATATGGGCCGTATCGAAGACGCCCACATGATCGCTCTGCACATGATCTGCTATCAGTTCATGGATGTGAAATAGCTTACTTTTTGAAGAGGCTGTCGAAGGCCGCGCGTGCTTCTTGTGAGCTGCGCGGCGCCGATATTTGTTCCAGCGGCCGGGACGTGTTATTGCCGCCCCCACCCAATACCTGACGCCCACCTGGAGTGTCACGCGCTACCGTTACCCGCTGTTTGAAGAAGGTGCACGTATTGGCCTGATCCTTCTTGTTCACTCGTTCCGGAATCGGCTTTAGACACTGAAAACGTGTCGATGGTTCAAAGTGCGTACACTGCTTGCAACAATGAAGCGCAGAACTGCACTTCGGGCAATTGGCCGTAAATTCAATGCCGTCCATCAACATCGTGGAACAGTTCCAACAACGTGATGCGGCAACGCTCTCCACCAGCCTTGGCAGCCGTGGTCCGGTTACATCAATAGGTGGCTTGGGACCGTTGAATTTTGGTCTGTCGTCCCGGCGACCTGCCCCATCAGGGCGGTCGTTATCGTGGTAGCCGCGTTGCGAATATTTGCGATCGCTGTCCATGCGGTCCTTTACTCCTTGAAAAACATGACACTTGCCGTGTTCCTGTAAACTTCGTTGGTGTGTTCGACAAGAGGAGAGTGTATTGCGGGTCCCCGCTCTGCTCCCAAAGCTGGCACTGCCGATACGAGGGGCAAGTGCGCGAAGCGGTGATCCATCCTTTGTGTATCACAGAATCCAACAAGATTCCAGCAAAATGTTTTAAGCCCAGCGGATCAGGGCCCCGCAGGGCCGCGTGATCGGGTCGGTAAAGTGGTTCGGAGTGATCCGCAAACCGTAACCCAACCGCCCGGTGTGCTTCGGAACATAGTTGCATTCAAATACGCAGGCGCTGCCCTTTTGTTCCCCTGGCTTGAGACCTACCACCTCAGAACGTTCCAGCATCCCGCTGGCTGACACAACGCCCACAAGAGCCTCCACGCGAACATCCGATGGCGCGAGCCCGGCAAGATCCACCGTTACACGGAAGGGCAGTTCCTGGCCGCTGGTGAGCAGGCTCTCAGGTGTTGGCCCCATATCGATAAAGCGAACCTGGTTCCAGGCCTCCTGAATCTTGGTCGCCCATTTCGCCTTCTCGCGGGAATTCTTATATCCATCCTCACGATAAGCAATCGCAGCCTGGTAGGCAGGCTCATACAAACGATGCATGTACTCGCGAATCATGCGCTGTGCATTGAACTGCGGGCTGATCTTGCGAATGCAGTTGCGCACCCGCTCCAGCCACTCCGCAGGCAATCCGTTCTCTCCGCGCTGGAAGTACATTGGGAGAATCTCGTTCTCAAGGATCGAATAAATCCCCGAGGCATGAAACTCGTCCTGGCCCGGCTCATAGCCATCACGATCTCCAAGCGCAAAGCCG
>JAPKYY010000784.1 GCA_026394095.1 Acidobacteriota bacterium
GAAGAGCTCAACTGGAAGAGTTTCGATGGGAAGCCAATGCAGGGGTGGGTGATCCTTCCTCCAGACTTCGATGCTTCCAAAAAGTATCCAATGATTCTCGATATTCATGGCGGCCCGCACATGATGTATGGCGTGGAATTCCAGCATCAGATGCAGATGTTTGCCTCGCGCGGCTTTGTTGTGCTGTATACGAATCCACGCGGATCTACAGGTTACGGCGAAGACTTCGGTGACATCATCCATGGCAAGTATCCCGGTGACGATTATCAGGATCTGATGACCGGTGTCGATGCGCTGCTCGCCAAAGGCTACCTTGACCCCAAGCGTCTTTATGTCACGGGCGGCTCGGGTGGTGGCTTGCTCACGGCCTGGATCGTAACCAAGACCGACCGCTTCAAAGCTGCCGTTAGTCAGTACCCGGTAACGAACTGGTTTACGCAAGCTGGCAGTGCCGATATCGGCCTACTGATGACGCGCTGGATGAAGTCGATGCCCTGGGAGAACCCGAAGCAATACATGGATCGGAGCCCTGTTTTCTTCGCCGACAAGGTGAAAACGCCAACGATGGTTCTGACCGGTGAAGAGGACTGGAGGACACCAATCGGCCAGAGTGAAGAGTTCTATTTTGCCTTGAAATCACGTGGCATCGATACGGTGCTGGTGCGATTTCCCAAAGAGCCGCACGGCATTCGCGGGGCCTTTCCTTCACACAGGATCCTGAAGGTGGAACACATCCTCCAGTGGTTTGAGCGGCACTAGGTCGAAGCCCTCCAACCGGAAGGCCGGTGCCCATTGGTGCTCACGTTCAATACGGCGCAGCCCTGTCTCGACGCTGGCAAGTTCCGAAAGCCACCATTCGCTCTGTCCTCCGCTGGAATAGAGTTGATGGCATTGCTCCAGGTGTCTTCGCATTCCGCCACGGAGCCGTTGCTCGTAGAGAGATTGCATGGCTGCCCAATCCAGACCGCGTACGTGCGCCTTCAATATTGCGGTAGCCAGAATGGCTTCGCGCAAAGCGTGGCCAGTGCCCTCGCCGCACAAGGGGTCAAATGAGATCGCGGCACCACCACAAGCCAGCCAATCCGCGCCAGCCAATGGATCTGCAATCCTCGGGAAGGCGGCAAACTCTGATCTCCCGTCAGCCAGGGAATCCACGATTTCTCCCACCACAATGCTTTGTCCCAGCAGCGTTTCGCTGGAGTCGCCGACAGCCAGCATCCAGGCCTGATCGTCACTTACGGAGACTGCAAATAGCCACCCGCCTGACACAGACTCTACCCAGCACGCATGCCGCGCCGCATTCGCTCGCAACCGTATGGAGACTGCTTCAGCGCGCCGGCTTCCAAAGGCTGCCTCACAATGTTCAATTGGCAAGGGCTTCACTGTATGGATGGCATATCGGGCAGAGCCGCCTGGTAGTTGTTGGGACCCGACGCGATCCAGAAGCGTTTGTTCTCCTACCGCCAGCGCCTGGTGGGGGATAGTGAGTGTCTGCGTCCCGTTTCCCCAGCGGACGATCCGTTTGTCGATCCGGTACAAACCTTCAAGAGCAGTTGCATTTTCAAAAACATCGCGCACCAGCTTCTGCGAGGCCTGGTTCAAGAGTACGACTGGTAGCTTTGGACGTTCCACGAGGTCATGAAAAACCTGCCACCCCGCACGCGACAGCAAGCTGTTACATGCGGCCACCGCCAATCCGTCCCCGCGCAACAGTACTTCAGGCATGAACAGAAGATAGCACTGTGATCAGTGCTTCCGGGTGATCTGTCTGAATGCCTGTTGCGCCTCGTTTCACAGCATCGATCCATGAAGCTTTGTTGTCGTTGGGCCCGAGCCTGTCCACATAAATCTCGACCTTCGCTTGCCTGGCAACGGCGATAATCTCGTCGGTGAAATCACGATGGTTGAATGCTATGACTTTGGGTTTCAATACGCTCAGGCATCGACTGAGATTAGGAACTGAAACGGATTCCGGCATCACCTTCAGGCGGGGATCCAGCTTTGCCAAAGACTCCAGCTTTTCAAAGCTGCCATAGACTACCGTTTTCTCTATCATCTTGTGCTTGTGCAGCGCATCGATCAGCGCTTCTGGCGATGCGGCCTTCCAATCCAGATACAAGCCACACTTGCCGCGCAAGAGCTTGAGAGCATCATCGAAGGCAACCATCGGTTTGGTCTCGTCGAAATCTGCGTCGTGACTCAGGATCAGTCTGCCGCTTTTGGCTGTTCGCACATCCAACTCGACATAATCAACTCCTAGGTTGATCGCCGCCTGAATCCCGGCGAGTGAATTCTCTGGATTCTTGAGGTGTTCTCCGCGATGGGCAATCACGGCGATTCGGCGCTTTGTGAGTGCTACAGGAGCGAGACCAAGCGCAAGCAGGCTGCGGCGGGAGATAGCAATTGCCATGTCAACAGGTTAGGATAATTGTCTATGCGATTCCGCGTGATTCTTGGAATTTTGGCCCTCATCCCATTGTTTGCTCAGCACAAGGCCAACTATGATTTAGCTGCCCGCTGGACCCCGCAAAAGGTCGCCAAGATGGTT
>JAPKYY010000960.1 GCA_026394095.1 Acidobacteriota bacterium
GCCGTCAACGGCCAGCGCTTCATCGACGAATTCATCATCCGCCACCATATCCAGCGCTTCCTCTCCCCAGAGCTCCAACACGTCCAACCTTTCTGGTTCTACATCCCCGTCCTCATCGGACTTGCCATGCCCTGGGCCCCGGCCCTCTTCCGCCTCACCAAAATCGAAGACGAGCAAAAGCCCTACCTCTACACCGTCCTCTGGGGCTTCCTCTTTCTGAGCGTCTCCCGCAACAAACTCCCCGCCTACGTACTCCCGCTCCTCCCCTCTCTCGCGGTCCTCCTCGCAGGCAAACTCCTCCGCTGGCATTACGCCTTCGCCGCCGGCCTCCTCGTAGCGCTACCCACCGTCTCGCCCTGGCTCCCCACCGCCATCGACGAAGGCCTCAGCAAAGCCAACTTCAGCACCACCGCCTGGCCCTGGCTCCTGGCCGCACCAATAGCCGCATGGGCCGCCTATCGTTATCAACAAAAAGCGGTAATAGCAGCAATCATCCTCGCCATCTGCACCCTCAAGCTAAATCTTTATCCAACCCTCGCCAACACCGTCTCCGCCAAAAACAGCAAACTCACCTGCTTGCCAGAAGGCGGCTCCCGCGGCCTCCGCTACGGCCTCTCCTACTATCTCAATCGCGAAGTCGATTACTGCCTAGAGCCGCAGGAACAACCCGCGCTTCTCAAGAGCCCGGACAAAGCTCCAGGTGATCAAAAAGTAAACCCCGGTAACAAAGCAAACCCACAGCAGCGTTGAATCCTTCGGTGCAAACTTCCGCACCACATCGCTCACCATCGAGTGGATCAGATACCCAGCCAGTGCATTGGTCCCAAACGTCCGAAGGAACGCCGATTCAAAGCCCGGCTTCCGAATATCAGCCAACCACAAGAACCCGCCATAAACCAGCAACGAGAACCCCGCGCTAAAGGTCTGGTACGACAAACTCCCCGCCCGCTGCGTCATCGTCCAAAGATCCACCGGGTTCCACGGCGGCCAAAACGGCGGCGCTTCCACCCCGTGCACACAAGAGATCAAATACCCAACCAAACTCAGCACAACACCCCAGCGCAACAACACAGGCAACGCCATCGCCGCCCCATATTTCTTCACTGCATCATAGGCAAGCGCCCCAGCCAGTGTCGGCACTGCCCAACTCAGAAAGCCCAGCATCCCGCCGTCAATCACTCGTACCCGCATCAAAAACTCAAACCAGAACCACCCACTCAGCGCCAGATGTAACAACCCGCTCGCCATCCCAAACAGGATCAAGTCCCGGCTCCGCCTCCGCATCACCGGCAGTATCCAGAGACAAGTCACACCAATGTGTGTCAGTGCCTGAAACGGGCTCCGCAAAAAACTCTTTTCAATAAAGCCCCACCACCCCAATTCCGTAAGCGACGCCCACGTCTTGTAATTCCCGTCCAGCCCATAAACAACCAACCCCAGCAACACCAGGCCCAGGCCCCGTTTCACCATCGCCCCGGTCTCTGCCCCCTTCAACATCCCAAGCCGCGTTGCAAACCCCACCGCAAAAAAGAAATGCGGCATGATCGTGTCGGCATAGGAGTTGTAAGTGTTGTGGTGTTTCAGTACATCGTGCACCACCTGATATCCGCCAATGAAATTGACGAGAAACATCCCCACAACGGTATAGCCGCGAAACTGGTCAAGCGACAGAATGCGGGCGCGCGGATCAATAGCAGCAGTCTTCATAGGCTCTAGCGGACAAACACCAATCGTACGCCAGTGGTGATTACCAAATCATTCGTCTTCCGCCCCGGCAACGGATTCGACAAATACCGGTTACTCGCCGTCACCTGATAACTCAGCCACTTTTTAATTGCCGCCGCAAACGCCACATCCCCATTCAAACGATAGTTGCCCGACGTTGTGACGTTGTTATAGAAAACAATCTTCTCGCTCACCGTAAACACTCCAGCAAACCGGTGAGACAATTCATTGCCAGCCAGAATTTCACCCGAGGTCCGGTTCAACCCGCTATTAAAAAATTCCCGGTTCAGTGATCCTCCACCAAACAAGTCCCAGGTTGTCTTCTTCGTCTTGAACCAGTGATAGCCTAGCCCGCCCGCCGGCACAAAGCGCAAGTCAAGCTTCTGGAACTCATCAAATTCGAGATCAGTCGAACCAAACGTATACATCTTCGGCGTAATGTTCAGGTCATACTTCAAGCCACCGCGAATCGAATTCGCCGCCAGCACAGAGAGCCCATTGTTCTGGTTCTTCGAGTAAAGCGACAAAAAGTAGACGTTGATCGAATCACGAGAAGTAGTCCGCAATACCTTCGCTGACGAAGAGATCGTATTGGTCTGTGCATTACCCCGCGCTTGCGCATATCCCAGATCCACCGCCCCGGTCCAAAGATCCACCAGCCGCGGATTCTTCGCCCGCTCCACATCCCGCAGATAAGCCTCCTGATCCGCCTTGTTCCGAAACACCGTCATATCCGCCTCGCGAGCGCTCACCGTCCCGATCGTTTCACTCGAAACTTCAACCTTCTCCCCAGCCAGCTTCAGCCGGCCCACCAGGCTCTGACCATCTTTCAGAGAAACATTCACTGCATCGGTAGTCTCAATGGAAAGAACCGATTCCCGCTTGATCTTCACATCCCCGGCATACTCGGTCGTGAGCGTCAGTTCCTTCGAATCAAACCGCGTCACAGTCCCCGTCAACCGGTCCCCGTTCTTCAACTTCACCTCATCCCCAAACCCAGGCCAACAGGCCAAAAACACCAACAGCAAAAAAACACGCATGACTTCAATGTTCCCACGCACCCCGCCAAAATTTCTCAAAAAAACTTTGGCCCAAAGCCACAACAGGATCCGCTAGACAAGATAGACGCAACAATTTGGGTAACGGCCCGCACTCTGCTGCAAACTCACCGTGCGGGCCGTCTTTTTACTCCCGCGTCTTGAACCTGTAAAGATGCTGAGTAGACACCGGCACCCCCAGCAGCTTCAAATACAAAAACAACTGATGCGCATGATGATTGATATGCTTCCAGTTCCCAAGCAACGTCTCAAGAATCGGCTCTCCCTGAGGCGAAAAATAAGTCACGATCAGTCTTGAAAGATCTGCATCCGTAGTCACTGCAAAACCCTCCGCGATATGCGCACGACACGCCTCAATCAACACGAGCGGCGGCTCCTCACTAGCCATCACCCTTGCCTTGAGTGCCTCAAAGTGCGGCAACTGATCCTCATGCAGCCTTAAAAAGCACGCACACAGTCCCGCACAAGCTTTCATCAAATG
>JAPKYY010000726.1 GCA_026394095.1 Acidobacteriota bacterium
AACGTTAGCGGCATTGAGCGTTGCTGCCACCTGGTTTACGTTCGCGGCGTCCTTGGCAATCTCAAGCGAGACCGACGAGGATTCCGATATCCGAAGATTGGCATCCTTCATCCCGATCGCGGCTTCGGCGATGTTGCGCGAAATGTCCTGAGTGGTCATCGACTGCTGCTGAATAGCCGCGGCGATAGAATTCACCAGCTCATTGACGCCCCCCACAATAGCCGAAACCCGGGAGATTTCCTCAGTCCCGGTGCGCGTAGCATTCTGCACACTTTCAATGCGGCTGCGGATATCTTCTGTTGCGGCCGCAGTCTGTTGAGCCAGATCCTTAATTTCACTGGCAACAACGGCAAAACCCTTACCGGCAACACCAGCCCGCGCTGCTTCAATAGAAGCATTCAATGCCAGAAGATTGGTTTGAGCCGAGATCGCCTTGATTGTGTCAGTCACCTGCCCGATTGCATTTGCAGATTCACTCAGTTGCCGCATCTGTTCGAGGATGAAATCCGCCTGCTGGCTAGCCTGCGCGGTTGTGGATCTTGCCTCCTCAGAGCTGGAAGCAATGCCAGCAATAGTTCCGGTCATTTGAGCCGAAGCCGACGCCACACTACTGAAGTTGGTGGAAGCTTCTTCCATAGCAACTGCAATGGAGTTGATGTTCGAACTTAACTCTTCGGCTGCTGCAGCAGTAGACTGAGCTCTGTTTGCCGTTGACTCTACACCCACGCCCATGGTCTGTGAACTGGAATCCAGCTGTGAGGAAGACTCAAGCAAAACAACAACACTTCTCCGCAAGTCTTCCATAACTTCGTTGAGACTGACAGACATGGCGCGGCTTGCTTTTGCCAGTGTGCCAACTTCGTCGCCCCGCTGCAGATAGTTCTCAGGCAGAGTCCCGGTCAGATCTTTCTTTGAAACCTGAATCAGGTTTGCAACGACATCAGCAAGGGGCCGTGTGATGCCACTGACAATAGAAACCAAAAGGAATGCCGCAAAGGCCAGAGCAACCAGAGTACCTGCGATGATTTTTGTCCGGTAACTCACGTATCCGCCAATCCGCATCTCTAGAATTTTGTCAAGCTCAGCCGATACGCCCATCGAAAGCATTAGCAGCGAATTGCGAACTAACGCGTCTGATGCTTCAAATTCAGCAAGGCTTACATTTTGCCCTTTTCCCATTTTCGATAGCAGTCCGAGATAAGCCTGCATTTTGGCAAAATAGTCGGCCGCCAATGGCTCAAGCACTGGCTTCAAACTTGCGCTCGGGCCCCGAGCTACTTTTCCATTTTCGGCAATCGCAGTTTCAAGGTCTCCCTTAATCCTTTGTACGTCTGACTCATCGACAAAGGCCTGGAAAATCGAGACCTGGATTCGATCCGATTCATCCAGCCTTCGGTTGGCCAATCGACGGGAGGCAAAGGCTTTGATGTTATTGAGACGGTCCAGTGCCTGAGCACTCACAAAAGAGCTGATATCCATCAAATAGTAACTATCCAGATCTGGATCGAGAGTCAGATTTGAGCTGTCACCAGCTTTGGTGATCAGCGAGCGAATCTCCTTTGACCATGCCTGTGCACCAGGCTCGCCCGCTTTCCGGCGATTTTCGTCCAGGCTGGCCAGTCGTGATGAGAGTCCAGCTTGCAACCCAAGGGATTGTGCGGCCTGCTCCACTTCGCCTGAAAACGACCGCAAGTCAGCAGAAGCGGTCATCCGTGGATCCTGCCCAAGCAAGGCGACAAGTGGTCTCTGCACTTGCGTCCCTTTCATTTCCTTATTGGCAAACTCGATGTTTACAGCAACTTGCTCAATGTTGAAGTAAAACAGTACCGACAGGGGCAATAGCACAGTACTGGCTCCAAGCAAGACTCGGCGGCGGATGGAAGCCTGATTCCAAAAATTCATAAATGTACTCATTCGTATATTCCTCATCTATTGGGGATAATTGCTTGCCAGTGAAACTGATTCAAGCAGGGCAGTAGTATCCAGCAGCAAAACGACGCGACCCGATGCTCTGTAAACACTTCGGCAATACTTCAATTGCTCCTGAGGGATGTTGGCAGGGGGCACTTGCAAATCCAGATCGGCAACTTCAGTGACTTCGCTCACTAGATCTGCCAGCAGCCCGGTGTATTCGCCTCGGTCTTCAACAATAAATATGCGGCTTTGGCTGGAAATGCTGGCGGGAGCAAAGCCAAGGATCAAGCCAAGGTCGCTGAAGATCTGATGCTCGCCTCGCAGGCCGGCGCCCGCGCTATCGGCGCCAAGATCGTCGACAACACGGTCAGCAACACGGCAGCCGTGTTCGACGCAGCCCAGGCGATCGCGCGCGCTAAGACCCTTCCGGATGCAACGCGCCTGCAGGCAGAGTTCTTCCAGAAGCAGTTTGCCCTCGCCGGTGCGCAAACGCAGGAGCTGTTCGAGCTGTCGTCCCGCGTCTTGCTTAACGGCAAGAATGTCGCGCGCAATTTCACCGGAGACACTGGAGGATTCAGCCACACGCCCGTTAGCGTCAGCAACACCGATAGAAGCCTCGGAAATGTTCTGCGAGATACCACGGGTAGATGCAGCCTGTTCCTCAATTGCAGAGGCGATAACGCCTACAATCTCGCTGACTTCACGAATCACCAGGCCTATCTTGTCGATCTCAAGGATGCCGCTTGAGGTTGAGGTTTGCACTCCTTCGATGCGGGCACGGATGTCCTCGGTTGCTGTGGCGGTTTGCTGGGCCAAAGCCTTGATCTCGTTGGCGACAACGGCAAAGCCCTTTCCGGCTACACCGGCCCGGGCCGCTTCAATGGTTGCGTTCAAAGCGAGCAAGTTGGTTTGCGAGGAGATCTCGTTAATCGTCTCGGTAACCTTTCCAATCTCCCGTGCGGCCTGGCCCAACTTCTGCATTTGCTCAGTAATGCGCTGTGCCTGCATGCGGGCAGCATCCGTAATCTGCCTTGCCTTCTCGGAGTTGGTTGAGATTTCGCCAATCGTGTTCGTCATCTGGGTAGTAGCCGAAGCGACAGAGGCGAGGTTCGTTGTAGTTTCTTCCATTCCCACCGCTACACTGGTGAAGTTTGCGTCCATCTCTTCCGCCGCTGCCGCAACACTTTGCGCTCTATCGCTTGCACGTTGAGAACCTGCATTCATCTCATTGGAGCTGGCGCTGAGTTCAGCAGATGCGTTCAAAAGCCTTTGAGTACCAGTATTGATATCCTGTACAATCTTGCGAAGGTTCGTACTCATCAACTGCAGTGCCTTTGCTAGTACTCCAAATTCGTCCTGCCGCTCAGCCATACCGGCTGGCAGTTGCCGGGATAAGTTACCACTGGCAACCGATTCCAGTTGGCTCAGCACCTCAGCCATCGGTTGTGTCACCGACCTGCTTAGCAGCATCGTTGTAGCAAAGGCTACAACGATGGCGAGTCCGATTCCAACCAGCAGCCCCGTAGAGGCATGTTCAACGGAAGCCAGAATATTTCTTGCGCCCGACTCACCCAATTCTTTGTTGAAAGTGACAACTGCATCCTGAGTATCGTCGAGACGCTTGTGCTGAGGCCGAATCTGCCCATCAAACATTTCCGCTGCCTTGCGCTTCCCTCCCACCGATGCACTCAACTTGAGAAACTGGTTTGTCAATTCAAGATAGGCCGCCCTTTCCTTCTGCATGGCATTGAAGAGTTCCCGGTCTTTTGGCACATGAATCGTTTTTTCATAGTCGGAAACCACTTTGGCAATTTCCTCCAGATCTCTACGGTTCTCAGCCTCAATACGACCCATCTCCGCTGTACTTGTTGCCATTAGATGGTCGCGAAGGAGACGGTTTCGCTCATGCGTGAGAATCGTGTAGCGGCTAATCAGATAAGTTCCGGGTAGAGCATCGTCGGTAATTC
>JAPKYY010000765.1 GCA_026394095.1 Acidobacteriota bacterium
ATCAGCAGGCAGCAGTCGCATCTTCTACCCGTACATTCTCTCTGAATTCCGGCTCTGCGCCCACAAAATGATTCCCGTGAACAATGCAGCAAACCCGGCCAAGGCTCCAAAATGTCCCAGCAGCGTCCCTTGCGAATGCGCTCCAACACCCATCAAGCCAATCTGCCCCAGATGGTAATAAGGCAGAAATGCCGCCACCTGCTGCATCTTCTCGGGCATCATCACAATCGGAATCCAAAGCCCCGAGAAGAAGGCCAGCGGTAAGTGAATCATGTTCACGAGCCCAGGTGCCGAATTCGGCCCCGCCAACATCCCGATCGCAATCCCGAGCAGGGTAAACGGCAAGCTCCCGAGCAGCAGAAGCCCACCAGCACTGAACCACTGCGCGAGCGGCATCTCAACGCCCCCGAAGAACCAGCCCACACCAAATAGAACCACAAGTACAATCAGGCTAAACAGCAGCGCCACCAGAGTCTTGGCCACCAGATAAGCCGAGGGCGGCATCGGGCTCGCCTGCTTCACCGCCAGCCAGCCAAGGCCACGCTCGACTGCGATGCCAGCCCCCAGCGATAGCACCGTAGCGCTAATCACCGCGAATGCCCCATAGGTTCCCAGCAGGTATTGCTCCATCCCTGCGCCCTTGATCTTGCTGGTTGGCAACACCAGTCCAAACATGATGTAAAAGGCCAGCGGATAAGCTACGGTGCTTACCGAATATGCCGGCATCCGTAACATCTTCAAGAACTCAAACCGCGTCTCATTCCAGTACAGTTTCATGTTGCTCATTGGTAGCTCTCCTCACGTTGGGTCAATTTGATAAAGGCGTCTTCGAGCGTCGCGCTCTGCGCTTGCTCCTTGATTTGTGCCGGTGTGCCTTCTGTAAGCAAACGGCCACCGTCAATCACCAGCACCCGGTCCGACAGTGCCTCGGCTTCTTCGAGGTAATGGGTCGTAAGCAGCACCGATGTTCCGCTTGCCCTGAGCAATCTCACCTGCTTCCAGATCGCCCGCCGCGATTCCGGATCAAGGCCCACCGTCGGTTCATCGAGAAACAACAATTCCGGCCGGCCGCAGATCGCCAGCGCAAACAGCACTCGTTGCTTCTGCCCTCCAGACAACTCCCCAAAGGGCCGCTTCTCAAGCCCGGTCAAACCAGCTGCAGCCAGCGTCTCAGCCACCGGCATCGGACTCTCGTAATAGCTCGAGAACAGCTCAACATGCTCGGCCACCCGCAAGGTAGCGGGCACTCCACCCGCTTGCAGCATTACCCCCGTCCGTGTTCGAGCTGCCCGGCTCTTCGGGGAAAGTCCAAATAGCTCAACCGAGCCTGAGCTCGGTTCAGCCAGTCCCAGGAGCAGTTTGATTGCCGTGGTTTTGCCGGCCCCATTTGGCCCCAGCAGGGACAGCACTTCTCCGCGCCGAAGTTCAAATGAAACTCCTCCCAGCGCGACAACATTGCCATAAGTTTTGGTGGCCGCCTCGAGCCTCGCCACCGCAGCATGAGTCTTCATAACCCAATACTGCGCCAGTCCTGATTCAGCTACCAGTGACGGCCATCACCAATCGCTCATGACATTTGTCACTAGGGCACAATCAGGATTTCAACCCAGAAACCCCGCTGCTCAAAACCCACCAGCGGCTTGAGCATCGGCAAGTCCGCTACATCGCGCAGCCCGGCCTCATCGGGGAATCGAAAGAAGCGCCGCAAGAGTCCCCGCACCCACGGCCATCGCGCCAGCCCATACTCGGGGTCCCAGGCGCGAGCATACAAAACCAGCACATCGCCGCGCTCCCACTCAAGCGATTTCAACCGCTCAATCGACAGATCCTCCACTGCCCGCACCGCAGCGATCGGCTCATCTACGTACCCGAGGTAGGGCTTACGCAAAGCATCCGTCAGCGGCCACGTAGTAGTAATCCGGCTCCGGCTTAGGCTCGATTCCACAAAGCCCGCTGCATTCCGCTGTGCCTCCACCAGATCCACCATTGCCAGATTATTCTCAAGTGCATAAGGCCAGGGTGGATTCACAAACAACATGGTGATCAACCCTGCACAACTCAGCGCCAGCACCCCATGCCGCCATTTGCCGGCAAGTGTGGACATCCCCGCTGCAAACGCCGCATAAAGCACCGGCAACACCGGCAACAGATACCTTTCAAGTACCGCCCCGCCAGTCACCGACACAAGCAAAACATGGGCCAAGCAAGCCGCCGCCACTGGCCTCCAGCGCATATCAAATCCAACCTGCTTCCATCGCCAGATCAACACTCCCAGCGGCAAATTGTGCAAGTTCTCAAGCCCCAGATAACTCACCCGCCGCAACAGCGCATAACCAAGCCGCACTGGATGCAGCGGATAGAACATGTTGTATTCCGTGTACGCAGGGTCTCCAAAGAGCCGCCCGGTTGAGAACCAAACATAAGCCACCCAATTGCCTACAACCAGCGCAGGCCCGAGCACTAGCTGCGCCGCAAACTGCCGCCGCCCCTCGCGCCAGGCAAACACACCCAACACAATCGGGATCGCGATTGAAGTCTCCTTGAACGCGACGCTCAACACCGCCGCCACCACCGCCACCGCCTCGAGCTTCATCAGGTAAGCAAGCAGCAAGATGGTAGTGAACAAGGCCGAAGGCAAATCCAGCTGCGCCATCATCGATTGCGTATAGACCAGAGGATTGGCTAGCAGCAGGGCCGCGACAGCAAAAGCCGGTACGCCCCGTGCCCCTTTAAGCAACT
>JAPKYY010000177.1 GCA_026394095.1 Acidobacteriota bacterium
AACTACAGCTGCGTCCGCAGTCCCGCTGCCCAAAACACTCGAAGGAGTCAGCGTCGAGTTGCAACAGCCCGGGGGCACCTTCACTGCCGTGCCTCTTTACTTCGTCTCCCCGGGGCAGATCAACATTCAGCTCCCCTTCTTCACGGCAACCACTGCGCAAGTCCGTGTCCGCAACGCCGTCACTACAAGTGCTGTCGCCGCCATTACCCTCACTCCACGGGCACCTCGCATCTTCACTCGCACAATGGACGGCAAAGGCGAGCCCATCCTCTTTCATGCCAAAGACTTCTCGTGGGTCAGCACATCCGCTCCCGCCTTTCCCGGTGAGTATCTCTCGCTCCTCCTCACAGGTCTTGGTGCCGTTAGTCCGGCAAAAGAGGCTGGAGCTCCAGGCGGCGACAACGGCGTGAATGGCCCGTTGAATCTGGTTGCAGACCCCGTCTTTGTCACCATTGGCGGCCTCGAAGTATCTGCTATTTTTGCTGGTCTCATGCCCGGTTTTCCAGGCGTTTACCAGGTTAATTTCCAGGTGCCAGAAGCAACTCCTGCAGGCCTGCAGGCCATTCAGCTTCGCACCGGCACTGCCCGGTCTCAGGCAAGTGTGGCTACGCCCTGTGCCCGCTATGCCCCCGGCGCTGTAGTCTCGGTCGTCTCTCCATCCGGAGCCACAATCACAACCACTGGAGCCTCGATCCAACTCCCCGCCGGGCTTTTTACAGAGCCCACGACGGTGGCCGTCTCAAGATCAACGAGCACGGCCACCCCGGTTGAAACCTGGCGCGCCAGCGACGTCTACACCGTCAGTGGCCTGCCCGCAGCCCTTAACGTGCCAGTCACCGTAAAGATTGATCTCACCCGCACACCTGGCACTGCTTCAACTCTGGTCGCAATGTCCTCAGGTCGCGGTGTTCGAGGATCAGGCCTCGAGTTTCTCGAAGCCGAAGTCACGAGCAACCAGGCAACCATAGTCCTGCCCGCCGCCCCGGTAGGTGGAGCCACCGGTCTCGCTGCAACCGTCCAGCCTCGCGCCGAGTCTGGCGCAGAGATCTCGCTCTACGTCATGACCTTCTACCGCAGCATCTCGGTCGGCAGCTTCCTGCTCTTCGTCCCCGCAGATACCGTCTCTGAAGCAGACGTCAATTCGATAGCTACTGTTCTCGAGCAAACCAAGTCGAAGCTAGTCTCCCTCGGCCTCAACTGGGATCGCAGAACCCGCTGGCCCATGCGCGTCGTAATCTACCCCTTCGCCACCGGCGACTCAGAGAAATGGGGCATGGCTGAACCATCCATTCTCGGCCTCAACTATCACTCCATCTCTCTCAACGCAAGCAAGCTCAGCTCTGGAGTCAGCGACGACCTCAAAGCCACCGTCAGCCACGAGCTCTTCCACATCCTGCAGAACCTCTACGACCCTCGCGATGCCTTCCGCATCGCCAAAGTCCCAGGCTCCTGGCTCTGGTTCCAGGAAGCAGCCTCCACCTGGTTTGAGTCCGTCGCAGCAGGCGACCCCAATCAGGTGCCAGCCATTGTCCGCGCTGACAACTACGCCTTCCTTTCGCGCCACGGCCTCGAGTACCAGCCCGGTGACCCGGCGGCCGTTCAGAACCACGGCTACGGCGCTGCTATCTTCCTGCACTACCTGGCCTCCAAAGCTGGCGGCAACACTGTCGTTGGCAACATTCTCAAAGAAGGCTTGCTGCGCGCTCCCGGCCTCCTGGCCAGCTCTGCACGCTGGCCAGTCGAAGGCACTGCCTCCGTTCTACCTGGAATGCTCTCCGAGCATTGGCGCAACTTTGTGATCGCTTATGCCGAAGGCTCTCTCTACGGGGGAAGCTTCCCCGATCACTCTGCCGTTATCAGCCAATTCCAGGATCGCCACGCCTTCACCGAAGAAACAACCGCAGGCAAGACATTCTCCTGGAATGCCCCCGCACTCTCGGCCGCTGTCTATACAGCCCGCTTCGACGCTTGGCCCAAAGATGTCAAACTCTCCATCACGCTGGCCGACCCAGGCGGCGAGGCTCAGCTTTCTGTTTACCGTGTCCGCAGCGGTGACTGGACTCTGATCACCCGTATGCGAGCCGGCGAATTCGACTTCCCAAAACCCGAAGAACTCGCCGCCAACCGCGACACGCTGATCCTGATCGTGGCCAACGCCAACGGCTCTGGACGTTACACCGGTACGACCAACATTCAGGTGGGCGTCAACAAGACTATCGACAGCATCATGCCGCTGTTGCGAAACATGAACCGATTTACCCACCATGTCTACGGCATCGTTTCTTACTCGAATCAATCGCCGGGTGCCAATCTGATGGGCCCCTTCTTTGGCCTCCCCGGAGTCACCTGGAGCGGCAACAAGTTCTCCATTGAGGTCGCTGATAGCGCCCTCGTGAATGCTGGAGATCCACCCTATCAAGTCACCTTTTCTGGCACAATGACCCCCGACGGCCTCAAGGTTGCCAGCGCCCATTACAAGCGCTACAGGCTGCTCGACAAGACCTATACCGACGCTGTCAAACGCGTCTATCGCGACTATGAGGAAGACGTAAAAGAATGGGATCTCACCCTGCTACCAGTCACCGTGCCCACACGCGGTTTCAGCGCCACCACCTCCAGCTTCATCTATGAAGTCAAAAGCGCAGCGTCAGCCTCTGTTCTCAGCGGCTTTGTCTGCAAGAAACTCTTTTACAACGGCCTCGCAAGCGAATTCACAATGGATAAGCTCAAGACCATCAGTTGTAGCGTCAGCTTCCCGCAGGATGACCGCCTCTATATCGAATTGACCTTCTACAAGTAGGGCGTCTATCGAATCGTCAGCGTCCCGCCATCCACTGGCAGCGCCGTCCCGGTTATGAATGAGGCCTCGTCCGAGCAAAGGAATAACGCCGCATAGGCGATCTCTGAAGGCTGTGCCATCCTGCCGATCGGCTGGGCCTTTGACAGCTTCTCAAACATCTCTGCTTCGCGCCCCGCATAGTTCTTGGCGATAAAACCATCGACAAAGGGTGTATGCACCCGCCCCGGCAGAATCGCATTGCACCGGATCTTTTGCTCAAGAAAGTCCTTGGCCACCGAGTAAGTCATCGAGAGCACCGCACCCTTGCTGGTGCCGTAAGCGAAGCGATCTGCAATCGCCATCACCGAAAGGCAACTGGCCAGATTCACAATCGCCCCGCCCCCGTCGGCCACCATAAAGCGAAGCGTCGAGCGCAGGCAGTTGGCAGGCCCGAACACATTCACCCGCTGTACCCGCTCAAAGTCTTCCGGGCTCGTGGTCAGAGCATTGCCAACATGAGCGATCCCTGCGTTGTTGATCAGGATGTCGATCTTCCCGCGCCGCGCATGGATCTTCGAGATCACCTCGTCCACCATCTTCGCGTCGGCAACATCACAGTACTCGGTCGAAGCCGCTTCCCCAATCAGTTCGACGGCCTTCTTCATCTCGTCTTCGTTGCGATCGAGAATCTCAACAATCGCCCCTTCCTGGGCAAAGCGCTGCGCGATCGCAAGGCCGATTCCCGAGGCACCCCCGGTGATGATGGCTGTCTTGTTTTTGAGTTGTGGCATAGTCCCCACAATTCTATCGATCTAGCCGGATCCGTCTCAAATCTTCGCCAAGATATTCAAGCTCAATCCTCGGCGTCTGCTTCGGCCAAAGCCCTGGGAAGCGCTCGCCCCACTCGATCAGAGTCAACCCGCGACGATCGAGATACTCATCAAGCCCAAGTGACAACACTTCCTCTTCTGTCTCAAGCCGGTAAAGGTCCACATGAAATACACGAGGTGGATCCCCATACTCATGGATCAGTGGAAAGGTCGGCGAGCTCACCTCTTCAGGCTCTGCTGCACCTCTGGCCTGAGCGATCCCCTTCACCAGCGTCGTCTTACCTGCCCCAAGATTGCCAATCAGCAACACCGCGCCTCGCTCTGGCAATAGAGCCGAAAGCTGTCTGCCTACCTCAATGGTTTCATCTGCAGAACTGGTCTCAAACTGATAACTCATCGAGAGCCTCCGCCAGATGATCACAAAGCCGGGAAGCGAGGCTTGTCATTTCATGGCTCAATTCGCCAAGCCGCCCATGCAGGTAGACCGCAGCCAGAACGGCCTGTTCCGGGTTGCTCGGATACTGGCTGAGCAAACCAGCCATCAACCCCGTCAACACATCGCCCGAACCCGCTTTAGCCAGGGCTGGCGAGCCGGTTGGATTGATCCATACCTGCCCGTTCGGGAAAGCGATGACAGTGCGGTACCCCTTGAGCACCACCACCGAATTCGTCAGCTTCGAAAGCCCACTCGCGTCTTCAATCCGGTCTCCAAGCTCGCGCCCAAGCAGCCGCCGCATCTCTCCCGGATGGGGGGTGAGCACACGCAGACGTGAAGTAGGCAGGCTCAAGGGGGCCAGGACATTCAAGGCATCTGCATCCAGCACCAAAGGCCCATCGTGATTCAAATAAAGGCTCTCCACCAGAGCCTTCTCATTCTGTCCAAGCCCGGGCCCGACCGCCACTACTTTACCCGCAACATTCGGCGGCCAGGCGCCCTTCATGAGGTCAGGAAGTCCGATCGAGAAATCAGGATCGGGCGAGTAAACTGTCACCCAACCTGCCCCCACTCGAATCGCCGCGGCCCCTGCCATCTGCAGCGCACCGCCACCCCCGATCACGGCAACATGCCCAAAGTTCCCCTTATGCGAATTGAGAGCCCGCTTGGCTCCAATCGGCTTCAGGTCTGCCGGCGTAGTCCAGTTCAGCTCAGACGTTATGTACTTTTCGGGAATGCCGATTGGGGCAATCACGAGTTTTGCCGAATCGAGCAAGAGGTGTTCCGGCTTTGGGGCCGCGAAGGTCACCGTCAAGTCAGCGTGAATCCGATTCGCGCTCGGTATGTCCACTGCCACCCGGCGAGCCAGCGGCAGCTCATTGATCAGCGTGATCAACTCAGCTATAGGCGACCGGGGCTCCCCATTCACACCAGTCCCAAGCAGCGCATCGATTGCAAGCGTGGTCGCTGCCAGATCCTGAGGCAACTGCATGGAGTAGGGGATCTCAAGTGCTTCAAGCATCGCGAGCTGCCTGGCTGCATCGGGCCCCAGCTCTTCGGGCTCAAAGGCCAGAATCACCTTCAGGTTCTTTGGCTGATGATGGATCTGCAGCAGCCGCGCAAGGGCCAGACCATCGCCACCATTGTTGCCTTTGCCACAGAAGATCGCGATGCGTTGCTCCTGCAGAGGCGTATACCTTTGCTCCAGCGCCCGAAGCAGCGCGTAGGCCGCATTCTCCATCAACACAAGAGCAGGTATCCCGGCGGCGATCGCCGCGAGATCTGCATTTCTCATCTGCTCGTGTGTCAGAACCTTCATGACTTCGAGATCACCAATAGCCTCTCTAGCTGCTGCTGCGAGCTCGCCTTACCCATCACGATCAAGTGATCGCCCGTGTGAATGGGCGAATCCGGATCGGGATTGAATACCATCTCACCATCACCCCGACGGATGGCAAGCACAGTAACACCATACTCCTTGCGCATGCCTTTCAGGTCACGCACCGCGCTCGTGGAAAACCCGGAGCCCGGGTCGATCCTGAACTGCTCAATGCCAAGATCGACTGACGGGTCGAGCATCGCATAGTCGAGAAACTGCGTTACGTGAGGGCGAATCAACGACTGAGCCAGCCGCGATCCGGTAACCCCGTAAGGCGAGACAACAGAATCGGCTCCGGCCCGCCGGAGCTTGGCTGCCGATTCTTCTTCGTTTGCCCTTGTAGCAACTGTCAGTTTGGGGTTGAGCGTTTTGGCTGAAAGCGTCAGAAAGAGATTGTCGGCATCACTGGCCAACGCGGCGACAAGCCCACGGGCTCGATCAATGCGCACCCCGCGCAAGGTTTCGTCTCTGGTGGAATCGGCAAGCACGCCAAGCATGCCGGCTTTGATCACCATGTCGATGCGGTCTTCACTGTTGTCGATAACAACGACAGGGACTTTGGCGTGCATCAGTTCATGGGCAGCGCCCCGGCCTACGCGGCCAAAGCCACAGATGATGTAGTGATCGTGAAGGGAATCGATCATGCGTTGTCTCCGCTTGCGGTCAAAGTAGTGATCGAGCTGCAGCTCGATGATCGTAGATGTCATCATCCCGACGCCGAAGAGGATGGCATTCACACCTACGAGTAAGAGAACCATGTTGAAGACGCGCCCCGCCGCAGAGAGCGCCTTTACTTCGTAATATCCGACGGTCGTCAGCGTAATGACCGTCATGTAGAGGGCGTCAAACCAGTGATAGCGCTCGACGATGATAAAGCCCAGAGTGCCAAAGAGGATGAGGCAGCCCATCATCGAGAAGAACAAAAGTGCGCGACGGCGAAGAATATCCATGCGCTTAGGACCGCCGGGCAATCAACAGCGTCATGTCGTCCTGCAACTCGTCGGAACCGGTCCATTGCTTTACGGCTTCCATAACGGCGTTGATGATGCCTTCATCGCTCAGATGCGCATTCTTCTTGACCAGCTCAATCAGGCGGTCCTCACCATACATTTCGTCGTAGTCATTCTGGGGCTCGGAGATACCGTCGGTGTAGAGCAAGAGCAGGTCTTTGGGCTCAAGGACAATCGAGCTCTCGCCATATTGAGCGAAGGGGAAGGCTCCGACCACCATACCGTCGACGGCCAGCAGCGAGGCCTCGCCATTGCGAATGAGGATGGTGGGTAGATGCCCTGCATTGGTGCAGCGCAGGGTTGAGGTTTCTTCGTCAAAGATGCCCAGGAAGAAGGTAGAGAATTTCTCTCGCGAGCGGAAGCTGGATTGCACTGTTGCCATCAGCAGGGCGGCTGAGATTCCCTTGCCAGCTACATCGCCCATCGAGAAGCAGATGTCTTTGGGTGAGAGGCGGTGGAAGTCAAAGTAATCGCCGGAGACCATTCGCGCGGGCACGTAGTGGGCGGTGATTGCCAACTGCGTTGATGCCGGGACGGACTTTGGATAAAGCTGCCGCTGGACTTCGCTTGCGATTTCAAGCTCGGCATTCAGACGTTCGTTCTCTTTAGCAACCTTGAGCAGTTGCTCGAGGTTTTCAGTCATTCGATTGAAGGAGTCACCGAGCTGCGCCAACTGGTCCCGCCCGGTAAGCAAAATACGGTGAGAGAAGTTGCCTTCCATGACTCGATTGGTGCCTTCGTAGATATCATGCACAGTCGCGGTGATGGTACGCGTCAAGGTTACACCGATGATCAGAGCAATGATTTCGAAGACCAGCAGGAGGCCGCCTAAGGAGATGAGCACGAGCAGGCTGAAGTTTTGATCCCAGTCCTGCTTGGAAGAAAAGATAATCTTGAGCACCGCAAGGAAGCGAGTTTGAAGCATCAAGACGTCACTGCGAGAAGGAATTTTTCCCTCCCAGACGGTAACAGGGATGGTGCGGAAGCCGGTCAGCTGGATATCGAAGCGATTGATTGGATTTGGAACCGTCACCTGTACGGGAGCCGCAAGCGACCCTTTGCGCTTACGTATCCGTATTCCACCGGTTTGAGTCTCAGAGCGTTCTCCTAGAGAGACGGGGCCGAGACTCGGAATCAGACTTGAAAGATAGGCCGAGCTGAGAGGAGCCATAGCCGTGACTTCGCCATCGGCACTCCGAATATGAGCCCAAACGTAATACTCTTTGCCCTTGAGCAAGATTCCTGAATTGTCGGTAAGGCTTGCCGGCGGCTTCTCGATGGAAGCGTCTTCGGGGTAAATGAAAGTGTCGGCCTGGTCGACGCGAATTTCGAAGTTCGGAAAGCGCTCTTCGAAATATGCGCCAAGTCGTTCGATCGAAGCTAGACGGCGTTCTGGCGGAACTCGCAAGACCGACTCTGCCGCACCACGCAATGTGCCGACCTGGCGCTCAAGCTCACTGTTGACCAGATAGATCGCCATCTGTCCGGTAACAAAGTAGGTTGTTACGGCTGCAAGTGTTGCCAGTAAAACAATGGGAACAAGGGCGATGAAAACATAGGCGACAATCAGCCGGTTGCGTAGCCGCCAGATGATGGATCGCAACGCCAGTCTGCCAAAGCGCCAAAGTGCAACAGGAGCCGTAGCAATCATGCCCATGAGAGCCAAAGCGAAGACAACATCGCTCAGGGCCAATGCAGCGGTGAGAATGAGGATGCCGAAAAAGAGGACAAAAAGCCGCTCCCACCAGCCGGTGCGGCTGAGGGCTTCGCGGAAGGTCAACTTTCGGGGCGGGGCGATTAAGGGCGTCACACGCGGGAACTGGCGATGGCCGGAGTTTTGATCTCGGCCTCGGGCAGTGGAACCTCTGGATTCAAGTATAGTTTTGTCAGACCCGACTTGAGAATATCGAATGCAGTGTCGACGTCATCGGCGAACACAAAGAGGTTCAGGTCTTGCTGGCTGATCATGCCGGTCTCTACTAGAGCATCAAAGTTTATGATCTTGCGCCAGAAGGAAGTGCCATAGAGAAGGCAGACCATTTTCTTGTGCAACTTGCGAGTCTGAACCAGTGTAAGGATTTCGGTCAGCTCATCGAGGGTTCCGAAGCCGCCTGGGAAAACGATGAGTGCCTTGGCCAGATAAGAGAACCAGAACTTGCGCATGAAGAAGTAGTGGAATTCGAAGCTCAAGTCTTTAGTGATGTAAGGATTTGGCGCCTGCTCCATCGGCAGCCCGATGTTGAGGCCAATTGAGAGGCCACCGGCGTCATGGGCGCCGCGATTGGCTGCTTCCATAATGCCGGGGCCGCCGCCGGTGCAGACAACGAACTTGCGTTCGGTGTTGGTGAGACTCATCGACCATTCGGTAAGACGCCTGGCCAACTCGCGGCACTCCTCGTAGTAGCGCCCCATGGTGTGGGTAGGGAAGTGCGGATCCTCTGGGGCAGGGATCCGGGCGGAGCCGAAGAAGACCAGCGTGTCGTGAATATGATTGAGCCGAAACTCGCGCAGCGGGTCGAGGTATTCCGAAAGAATGCGGACACTGCGGGCTTCGGGCGAGTTGAGAAACTCGGGTTTCTCATAAGCGAGCTGGTCGCGACCGGGCTTATTGCTCATGCTTGGGTGTACCTTCTTCGAGAGTTTTCAGGCGGCTTTCGAGGTCGCGGAGGGTGCGCACCATCTCGCCGAGT
Source organism: Acidobacteriota bacterium (assembly GCA_026394095.1). Taxonomy (GTDB): domain Bacteria; phylum Acidobacteriota; class Terriglobia; order Bryobacterales; family Bryobacteraceae; genus Bryobacter. The sequence goes on from JAPKYY010000177.1 coordinate 9,124, forward strand.
TTGGGGAAGGCTGTGACAGCGCGCCGCCATTCCCGGAAATCAAAGGCTGGAGAGCCCGAAACGATGGTGCCCTTTTCGACATCGTGGCCAACGCCGCTTTGGGCATAGACTACTGCGTTATCGTGGATCGTCAAGTGGCCTGAGACGCCAACCTGGCCAGCGAGCAGGACGGACTTTTTGAGGATGGTGGAGCCGGCAAGACCGACTTGCGAGCAGATGATATTGTCTTCGCCGACAACGCAGGCGTGGCCGACCTGAACGAGCGAGTCGACCTTTGCGCCGCGCTCGACGCGGCTTTCGCCCATGGTGGCGCGGTCAATGTTGGTGAGGCTTTGGATTTCGACGTCGTCTTCGATGACGGTGATGCCGGATTGGACAATCTTGTGATGAGTGCCGTCGGCCCGCTTGGCGAAGCCGAAGCCGTCTCCTCCGATTACAACGTGATTCTGGAGGATGACGCGGCTGCCGATGCGGCAGAATTCACGAACGACCGAATGGGAATGGGCCAGGAAGTCGTCTCCGATTTGAGCTCCTGCATAGACTACGGCGTGGGGATGCAAGGTTGCGTTTTTGCCGATCGAGACGCCATCGCCGATGTAGCAGAAGGGAGCGATGGACGCGCCTTCGCCAATCGTTGCGGTTGGCGAGATGAAGGCCTGGGGGGAGATGCCCGGCGGAAGGGGTGGGGGTTGATAGAAAAGTTCGAGTGTGCGGGCAAAGTCGAGGTATGGATTGCTTGAGATCAGGGTCGGGAGAAAGGCGGAGGGCTGAGCGGCGATGATGGCCGAAGCTTTTGAGTCTTTGACCTTGTGTGCATACTTCGGATTGGCGAGGAAGGTAAGTTGGCCGGCAGTGGCTTGTTCCATGCCGGAGAGTGAGAGGATGTCGGGGTCGGACTCACCAGCAACTGTGCACCCGAGGCGGGCGGCAATCTCGGATAGAAGCATACCCTTCTATTGTGCCTGTGAGGAGGCTTTGGCGGCGCAGGCTTCGGAACAATATTGCCGGTCAGCCGGAGAGTAGGTTCCGCAGACAGGACACTTTCTAAGGGAGGTTGGCCCGGCAGTGGGTTGAGGCTTGGGAGGAGCCTCAGGATTGACCATCTCCTTAACTTCTTTCGTGATCATAGCCATCACCGCCCTGATGAAGGCGGCGGCGATAGCGGCGACGAGGAGACCGATGAGTGCTTTGATCATAAATTGGAAAAAGGGCGGCTCAGGTGAGCCGCCCTTCCTTTAGTTTGTGAAGAACGGCTAGTTCTTCTTTTTCTTGGCTGGTGCTGCTGCCGGAGCGTTCTTTTTGGCGTCCGGGTTGGTGTAGGTGGTTTGGACGGTGCCGCCCATGGTTTCGATCATGCCTTTGGCACTGGCGGCGAAGGGGCCGTCGGGCTTAAGGGAAAGGTATTTTTCGAAGGAAGCCTGGGTGCCTTCAGGGAAGGTCATCTTGCCCGTCTTGGTGTCGACCTGGGCTTTGCCGGTGAGGTAGATTCCGAGTTGGTAGTGGGCATCAGCGTAGTTAGGATCGGCTTCGATTGCCTTCTTGAAGGCGATGCCTGCGGGTTCGTTCTGCCCGGCGTTGACGAGCAATGCGCCGAGGTTGTAGAAGTAGCGGCCAGCACCTGCGGGGTCGAGGGCAGCGGCTTTGTTCAGGTTTTCCTGAGCTTCAGCGAACTTGCCGGCGCGGGCGAGTGAAAGGCCGTAGTTGTTGAGGTAGGAAGCATCGTCGGGCTTGAGGGCAATGGCCTTCTGGAAGTACTCGAGGGACTTCGCATTGGCAGCATCTTTTTCTGCGCCGGTCTTGGTCTTGCCCAAGCTGCCGTAAGCGTCGGCCAACTGGCCGAAGATGACGTGCTGGGTGGCATCGAGAGCAGCAGCCTTTTCGAAGGACTCTACTGCGCCCTGGAAGTTGTTGGTCTTCATGGCTTCCATGCC
>JAPKYY010000892.1 GCA_026394095.1 Acidobacteriota bacterium
AAGGCCGTGCTCTGGGCCCCGGGAAGGTAGGGGTACATGGCGACGAGAGCGATTGCCAGGAGGAAGAAGCGCAGGAGTTTGTAGGTGGGTTCTGCCCACTCCGGGTAGAAGCCGGAGAAACGCATGCGGCCGGCTCCAACCTCCCGGAAAATACGATGCAGCAGGGTGAGCAGATAGCGAGCGACGATGATGATCGCGATCAGGTTGAAGACGTTGGGAATGTAGGCAATGAAGTCGTCGAAGATCCGTTTGAAGGGAAAGAGCACTACATCGACAATCCAGTGGCCGGCGGATTCAGTCTCTTTGTAAAGCTCGAGAACGAAGGATATGTACCGAATGAAGGCGATGGCAAGGATTAGCCATTTCGCAACAGTGAGAGCGGTAGAGAGTCGCGAAGCAATGCGATCTGCTTCGAGGATTGCGTGCGCCTTTGCGGCAAGGCCCTCTTTTTTGACTCGACGCCAGACCTGAATCTTGCGAGCTGCCCTGGCCTGGAGCCAGTTCAAAAGCAGAACGAGCGCCACGAATAGAATCGTGGCGCCCATAGAAGGCCAGAAATGCAGGGGTAGAACGATTTGGCTCACTGCTTAATAATTGTGCCATCCCGGCGGCGCACTTCGCCCCAGCCACCGTTGAGGGTTTTCTTTTCTCCGCTTTCGCCAAATCCGAAGGGATATTTTTTGGCTGCTGTTTCATTGATTTCGATGCCCCAGCCGGGAGCTTCGTTCACATACATGTAGCCGTTCTTGTGTTCTGGAACGCCAGAGAAGACTTCACGTACACGCTCGTTGAAGGCAGAATATTCCTGGATGCCGAAATTCGGAATCGTAAGGTCAAGTGTGGCGTTAGCTGCATGACCGATAGGCGAAACGTCGCCAGGGCCGTGCCATGCCGTACGCACGTTGAAAGCTTCGCAAAGAGTTGCGAGTTTGCGGGCCGGAGTGAGGCCGCCGATCATCGAGATGTGGACTCGGATGAAGTCGATAAGACGTTCACTCACCAAATCCATCCACTCGAGGGGATGGGTAAAGAGTTCACCCATGGCGAGCGGAGTGGTGGTGTGCTGGCGAATGCGGCGGAACCAGGCGACATCCTCAGGGCTGACCGGATCTTCCCAGAAGAAGAGCTTGAACTGTTCGATGTCCTTACCCATTTGAAGGGCTTGCGTGGGATGGATGCGCTCGTGGGTATCGTGCAGGATCTCAACGTCGGGGCCAAGCTCTTTACGCACGGCTTCAAAGAGCTTGATGGTTCGTGAGATGTAGGCTGCCGGCTCGTAGAAGGGGCCATTAAACAAACTGGTTGCGCCGCGACTGCCGCTGCCCTGCCCTGCACCGTAGGCTGCCTGACCGGGGATCCCAACCTGAACTCGAACATAGCGCTGGCCTTCGGAGACAAGCCGCTTGGCCTGATCGACGCACTCGGAAATTTCTGCACCCGAGGCGTGACGGTAAGTGTCTACAGCCTCGCGCACTTTGCCACCAAGGAGCTGGTAGACGGGCATGCCCGCCTGACGGCCCTTGATATCCCAGAGCGCCTGATCGACGCCAGAGATCGCATTGTTGAGCACGGGCGAATTGCGCCAGTAGCTTGAGTTGTAATTGGCCTGCCAGATGTCGTCAATGCGGTCTGCCGGCTTGCCGATGAGGAAAGGCTTGAGGTAACGGTTGACGGCTTCAACAACCAGATCGGCACGTTGCGTGTAGGTGCCGCAGCCGTAACCGTAGAGGCCGTCCTGATCGGTCAAAATCTTAACGACAACCAGACGCAGACCCGCCGGGGCTGTTGCGATTACCTGGACGT
>JAPKYY010000152.1:0-3957 GCA_026394095.1 Acidobacteriota bacterium
CCCACCTGGAGGGTTACATCCTGCGTGAGTCGTACATTGGTCCCGATGGTGATGCCGCTCGGTGTGTACTTCTTAAAACCTTGGGCCTCAACAGAAAGCTTGGAGGGCCCGGGGGCGAGAAATGGCAGAGAGAATTCGCCATCAGGACTCGTGTTGACTTCTGCCTTCGCGCCGGTATTGGCTTCGGTCGCGATTACTTTTGCATTGGGAATGGAGGCGCCAGATGGGTCTGTCACCCGGCCTGAAAGTGTGGAGCGGAACTCTTGCGCGTACAACAAGGCGCAGAGGGTCATCATAAGAGAGACTTTAAGCAACATAGCTGCTTGAATTCTAGCGCATCGCGCAACGATGAATTGACTACTACATCTTGTGCCATAAAACATATCGACCACAAGATAGCGGATGCCGCTTTACTTCTCGACGATCCTGGTTTAGTCTGAAATCACTCCCCCCCGAGTGCTGACTGCCTTTCTATTCTGAAAGTTCGCGGTCGGTGAAGTCTTATTTCTGCGAGGGGATCACTCCATTGCTAAAACTCAAACGCCTCGAATTACAGGGCTTTAAGTCATTTTGCGACCGTACCGAAATGCGCTTCCAGGGTGAAGGCGTTGCGGCTATTGTTGGCCCGAACGGTTGCGGCAAATCGAATCTGAGCGACGCCATCAGTTGGGTGCTCGGTGAGCAATCCGCCAAGAGTCTGCGCGGCGGACGTATGGAAGATGTCATCTTCGCAGGAACCAAGGACCGCAAACCCCTTGGCATGGCCAGTGTCACCATCTCAATGGTAGATTCCGACGGAAGCTTTCTCGAACGCGTGCTGCCGCGGGAGAAGTCTGACACCAAGCCGGAAGAAGAAGCAGTTGAAAAGCCCAAGAGTGCACGTGAAATCACCGTCACCCGGCGCCTCTACCGCTCTGGCGACAGCGAATACCTGATCGACGGCAAGATCGCCCGCCTGCGCGATATCCAGGACGTCTTCATGGGTTCGGGCCTTGGCCCGGAAAGCTACGCCATCATCGAGCAGGGCCGCATTGGCCAGATTCTGTCGAACAAACCGATGGATCGACGCGCCATCATTGAAGAAGCCGCCGGCATCACCAAGTTCAAAACCCGCCGCCGTCTGGCCGAGAGCCGCCTCGAGAGCGCCCGCCAGAACCTGAACCGCGTCTTCGACATCCTAGAAGAAGTAGGCCGTCAGGTAAACAGCCTCAAGCGTCAGGCCGCCAAAGCCAAGCGTTATGAAGAGCTCAAGTTCGAACTCGATGGCCACGTAAAACTGGTTCTCTCCAACCGTTTCCGCTACCTCGAACGCGAAGCCGCCAAAGTGGCGCTCGAACTTGGGGAATCGACAACTGCCTTCAACGAAACATCAGCCGCCCTGGCAGTGCAGGACGCTGAGCAACAGAAGCAGCGCGCCCGATTCTTTGAAATCGAAGCCGCTCTCACCGCAGCCCGCAAGCAATTAGCCGAGTACGAACTCGAAGCCGAGCGCACCCGCGGCAAGCTGACCAGCCAGTCCCAACAGATCGGCAACATCGACCAGCGCCTCGCCACCAGCGAAGCCGAAGTCGCCAACCAGCTCGAACGCAACCGTCAGCAGATCTTCAGCCTGCTGGGTGAAGTGAACCGCCTGCGCAATCAGCTCACTCAGGTAGAGACCCAGCAGCAGGGCGTCACCAAGAACATAGAACGCGCCACGCGTGAAGAGACCGAAGCCCAGGCCGAATCCGAGCGCCTCGAAAAAGTCCGTGCCGAACTGAGCGAAAAACTCAGCGCCCGCCAGATGACGCTTGAGAACATTGCCGACCGCCGCAAGTACGTCGAGACTGAACTAAACACACGCCGCCAGCAGGTAAACGACACCCGCCGCGCTCAAGACGTCCTGCGTACCGAAACCTCACGCCTCAAGGCCCGGCGCGATTCTCTCGAAGACATCATCAACCATCGCAGCTACACTACCGATTCGGTGAAGAAGCTCTTCACCGCCATTGGCAAGGGCGAAGCGACTGGCCTCAAGCCCATGGGCGTCCTCGCCGACTTCATCGAAGTCGACGCCGCCTACGAAAAAGCCACCGAAGAGTTCCTGATCGAAGAACTCGAATACGTAGTAGTGAATCAATGGGACGACGCTCAGCGCGGCATTCAGTTGATGAAGCAGGATCTCGAAGGCCGCGCCACATTCCTGGTGCATCCTGATCCGGAATCTGAATTCACCCGCGGTCGTGTGGAGGAGCCACCCGTCGGCCCTGAAACCGGCATCGTTGGCCGCCTCAGCGAAGTACTGCGGATGACCAACGGCTTCAAATACGCACCGGCAGAACTTCTGCCCCGCATTACCCGCTGCTTCCTGGCCGAAAATCATGAAGCTGCCCAACGCCTGGCACTGCAATACCCCGACGTTTACTTCCTGCTCCCGGACGGCGTTTGCTACCACGGCTACGCAGTCACGGGCGGTAAAAAGAGCTCCAGCGGCCCTCTCGCCCTCAAGCGTGAGCTCAAAGAACTCAACACCCAGCACAAGACCAAACAGATCGAACTCGAACAGAATTCGACCCGGCTGCAGCAGCTCGAAGTAGAGCAAACTGCCCTAGCCGCCGATCTCGAAAAGCTGCGTCAGGAACAACAGCAGGAAGAGAAGAGCGCCCTCGTTCTCGATCAGGAACAGCGCCAGCTCGCAACAGACCTGCAGCGTTGCCCGTGTCGCCATGGAGGCCGCACTCGAAGCCGAACGCGGTGCCCTCGACCAACTGCAGCAGCAATACAACTCCGCCAACGAAGAACATTCCACCCTTCGCGCCCAATTGGCCAGCGGCGAAGAGCGCCTGCGCAATGCCACCGGTGCCGTCCAGCGTCTCAACAACACCCTGAACGAACAAGGCCGCCGCAAGGAATATCTCTCGACCGAGATGGAGCGCCTGGGCGTAAACCGTGCTCAACTGCTCAACGACAACATCGAACTCGATCAGAAGGCGACAGACCTCGCTACACAGATCGAGACGGCCAAGACGAACGTAGCAACACTGGCCAAGGACGAAGAGGAAGTTCGCGCGCAACTGGCGACGCTCGAAGACCAGCTCCGTGGCATGCGTCAAAGCGTCGCGGCAATGTCAGAGAAGCGCCAGACCGCTGAAGTCGACCTCGTCCGCAAGCAGAGCGACATCAAGCACCTCGAAGAAACCTGCCAGAAGGAACTCGGCATCGCCGTTGCCGAACTGGCCGCAAACGAAGAGACTGTGCTCGATGAATTGCAGCTTGCCGACGCCGAAGAAAAGTACACTGAAGTGCGCCGAAAGATCGAGGCTCTGGGCCCCGTCAATCAGGATGCTCTGCAAGAGTACGAAGAGTCACAGCAGCGCTATGACTTCCTGAACGCACAGCGCCAGGACTTGCTCGATTCCATCAAGGACACCGAAAAGGCGATCCAGGAAATTGACGTCGAATCGAAGAAGCGCTTCCAGGACGCCTTCGAAAAAATCAACGAATACTTCCGCGGCACCTACCAGATTCTCTTCAATGGCGGCTCGGGCGAGATGCGTCTCACCGACCCAACCAATGTGAACGAAAGTGGCATCGACATCGTCGCCTCACCTCCCGGCAAGCGTCTCCAAAACGTATTGCTGCTAAGCGGTGGCGAGCGAGCGATGACCGCCATGGCCCTCCTGATGGCCATCTTCAAGTTCCAACCCAGCCCCTTCTGCGTACTCGACGAAGTCGATGCGCCGCTGGACGAAGCCAACATCATCCGCCTCACCAAACTGGTGAAAGAGATGTCGGACAACACTCAGTTCATCTTCATCACACACGCCAAGCGCACCATGGAAGCTTCAAGCTCCATGTACGGTGTAACGATGCAGGAACCTGGTGTTTCCAAGCTCGTCAGCGTCAAGTTCAACGGCGGCGACAAGCCTGCCGTGCCCGTTCCACCCCCCAGCCAAGACATGGCCGTCACCGCGTAAA
>JAPKYY010000152.1:3994-5945 GCA_026394095.1 Acidobacteriota bacterium
CGCGCACGTGTCCAACAATTTACGCCGTGACGGCAGTCATGGTCATCTCTACGAGTGTGAAGCTTGTTGTCATACTCGGCGATCAGTTGGATCTTTCGAGCGCAGCCTTCGACGGCTTCGACCCCAGTCACGACATTGTCTGGATGGCCGAGGTCGATTCGGAGGCTGTCGCCGTCTGGAATCACAAAGCCCGCATCACCATATTTCTGGCCGCAATGCGCCACTTCCGCGAGGCGTTGAAGTCGCGCGGTTTCGAGGTGGACTATCGCCAGCTCGACGACAAAACCAACAAAGGCAGCCTGATCGAAGAACTCAAGGCAGCCATCAAAAAGTACATGCCGGCCAAAGTGATCCTCGTCGAGCCCGGCGAATACCGGCTGCTCAACGAGTTTCGCAACGAAATCCCGAATCTCGAAATTCGCCCCGACCGCCACTTCCTGGCCTCCGTTGACGACTTCCGCGAACACGCCAAAGGCCGCAAGCAAATGAGGATGGAGTATTTTTACAGCGAGATGCGCCGCCGCTACAAAATCCTGATGGAGAAGGACAAGCCCGTCGGCGGTGACTGGAACTACGATCAGGAAAATCGCGGCAGCTTCCCCAAGACGGGCCCCGGCCTTCTGCCAGCCCCACTCGAATTTGAGCCCGACACAATCACGAAGGAAGTAATGGCCCTGGTCGAGCAACGCTTCCCCAGGCACCCGGGCAAACTCGAACACTTCAAGTGGCCGGTGACACACGCAGACGCAAAGCTCGCCCTGGACGACTTCATCACCAATCGTCTCCCTCACTTCGGCACCTATCAGGACGCGATGTGGACCGGCGAACCCTGGCTCTATCATGCGCGCATCGCAAGTAGTCTGAACCTGAAACTGCTTGACCCGCGAGAAGCCTGCAACGCCGCTCAAGAGGCGTATGAACGCGGCGACGCCCCGCTTGCTGCCGTCGAAGGTTTCATCCGTCAAATCCTCGGCTGGCGGGAGTACGTACGCGGCATCTACTGGCTCTACATGCCGGATTACCTCAACAAGAACGCGCTCGAAGCAACACAACCTCTCCCCGCCTTCTACTGGACTGGCGATACCGAGATGACCTGCCTCAGCCAGTCGATCGGGCAGACTCTCGATTACGGCTACGCGCATCACATCCAGCGCCTGATGGTTACCGGCCTTTTCACGCTTCTACTGGGCGTCGACCCCAAGCGTGTCCACGAATGGTATCTTGCCGTCTACGTCGATGCAGTGGAGTGGGTAGAGCTGCCCAATACGCTCGGCATGAGCCAGTTCGGCGATGGTGGCATCATGGCGTCCAAGCCTTACGCTGCAACCGGCAAGTACATCCAACGCATGTCGAACTACTGCAACAAATGTCAGTACGACCCGGCAGAATCCGTAGGTGAAAAAGCCTGCCCCTTCACTACTCTCTACTGGGACTTTCTGATGCGCCACGAAACGAAGCTCGCCAAGGTGGGCCGTATGGATATGCAACTGCGCAACCTGGTGCGAATCGAGCCGGCTAAAAAGGCCGCTATCACCAAACAGGCAAACGAAATTAAGGAACGCTACCAATGAAATACGTCATCACGGCCGCCTATGGCGGCACCGGCACCGCACTCACTCACCGCTTGGCAGCAAAGGGCCACGAGCTGCTCCTGATCGGCCGCAACGGGGACAAGCTGGCCGCCCTCTGCGCCGAAGTCAACGCCCAGTATGTCGTTACGGACTTAACGAATCTCGAAGCAGTAGAAGCCGCAGTGCAGGCCTTCGGTCCCATCGACGGCATCGTCAACTGTGCCGGCAGCATCCTGCTCAAGCCCGCCCACATCACCACTGAAGCTGAGTTCCAGCAAACCCTCGACACCAATCTCAAGACTGCCTTTATCGCTCTCCGCGCCGGCGTCAAGAACATGCCAAACGGTGGCTCTGTCGTGTTGATCTCTACTGCCGCTGCC
>JAPKYY010000028.1 GCA_026394095.1 Acidobacteriota bacterium
CCAAATCCTTCATCGACGAGTTCCAGCCCGCCACCCCGTCCCAGCTCGAACTCCTGAAACAACTCATCTCTGTCGCCTGGCGTCGCAACCGCATGGCCGAACTCATCCAGCTCCGCATCAACCAGGCCATTGACACTGTCATTGCCAACTCAGTACCCACCCCGGCCGCTGAAATCACCCTCCGTGCTTTCGATAGACTCGAAAAAGAAAAGCCTTCCTTCGCCCGCCAGGAAGCCCACGAGATCCGCCTGGCCAACCTCTTCCAGCGCACCCTTGCCCGCCTCCAGTCCATCCAGGACAAAAAACGCAGGAACGAAACCAAATTCATCCGGGACCGTTTATCCTTCGCTGCTTAACACAGCGTCCAACAACTACCCTCAACCCCCGCCCGGGACAGTCCAAAACAACGCCGGGCCAGCTCTTTGACATCCTGCTTGATACGTTAAAAGCCAACCAAGGCCCGTCGTGTGCCCATTCGACCGCCCATCTGAGTCTTTCAGCGATGGGCGGTCAAGGGAGCGAGCTACCAACGGAGTAACCAACATTGGGATTGCTTCGTTGCCGGCTTCATCCCAGTGTCGACATCTCATTGTCGACACTGGCACAATTCCGCAAAGGACGATAGAATCTGAGCAAATCCTAATTTGGAGAATTGTGTCCATGTTCCGTTTTGACGCAGAGAAACCCGCTGAATTTTGTGATGGCACAAGGCGCCGTGATTTCCTTCACGCAGGCGCCCTCTCCTCTTTAGGACTCGGCCTTACCCAGTTCACCGCGCTCAAGGCCCTTGGTGCAGTCGATCAGTCGAAATCGGATGTGAACTGCATTTTCCTGATGCTTGTCGGGGCCCCCAGCCAGCTGGATACCTGGGACATGAAGCCCAATTCGCCGTCTGAGATCCGCGGACCCTTCAAGCCCATCAAGACGAACGTGCCAGGGATGGAGATCAGCGAGCTCTTTCCTCGCATGGCCAAACATGCCGATAAGTACTCGATTATCCGCGGCATGAATCACACGGCAGCTGCCGTTCACGACACGGGCCACCAGATGATGCAGACCGGCAGGCTCTTTCAGGGTGGCGTGGAACACCCGCACATTGGTTGCGTACTGAATAAACTCAAGGGCCCCAAGGGTGATGTACCGGCCCACGTCCTGCTGCCTCGCCCGATTGGCAATACCGGCGGCAATATGCCTCATGGCCAGTCTGCCGGTTTTCTTGGTAAGACTTTTGATCCCTTTGTCCTGAATGCCGACCCGAGCGACCCGAACTTCCGCGTCCCCGACATGTTGCCGCCAGACTATCTCTCGGCTTTGCGTGTAGATCGTCGTCGCAACTGGCGTGAGGCCGTGGATAAATCTGTCAATCGGTTTGAAACCTCGCAAGATGCCCGGCTCATGGATAACACTTTCCACCAGGCCTATACGTTGATGTCGAGCCAGAAGGCGCGCGAAGCCTTTGAGTTGCATCGTGAGCCTGAAGCAGTGCGCGAGAAGTATGGCCTGAATCGCTTCGGCCAGAGCTGCCTGCTGGCCCGCCGGATGGTGGAGGCTGGTGTCCGCTTTGTCACGGTGAACATGTTTGAGACTGTGTTTGACGAAATCACCTGGGATATTCACGGCTCCAAGCCCTTCTCGCCGATCTCCTGCTACAAAGATCTGGTTGGGCCGATGTTTGATCACGCCTATGCGTCGCTGCTCGAGGATTTGAGCCAGCGCGGCTTGCTTTCGAACACTATGGTTGTGGCGTGTGGTGAATTCGGTAGAACGCCCAAGATCAACCCCGCTGGTGGCCGTGATCACTGGCCGCAGTGCTGGTCGATTCTGATGGGTGGTGGCCCGCTGAAGGGTGGCACCGTGGTTGGTGCTTCTGACGAAATTGGCGCTTACCCCAAAGACCGCCCGACCAACCCGGCTGAAGTTGCGGCCACCATATATAAGGGCCTTGGCATCGATCTTTCACTCGAATTGCCCGGAGCTCAGGGTAGACCCATCCCGATCGTCGAACGCGGCGTCGAACCCATCTCGCAGCTCTTTTCATAGGAACGAACCCCATGTGCATTATTTTTGGATTGCTGCTGGCCAGCGGCCTTTCGGCTGC
>JAPKYY010000311.1 GCA_026394095.1 Acidobacteriota bacterium
GGCTTCTATGACGGCATCGAGCTGCGGGATCTCTTGAGCGGCGAGCTGGAATGCGATCGAGAGCAGAAGGAGGATTCGCATTAGGCGACAACCTTTGCGGCGTGCACGTCGATAATTCCGGCCATTTTGTAGTCGAGATCGCTGAGCCCCTGGACGTCGTGGGTGGTCAAAACGAATTCGATTCGGTTGTAAACGGAAAGCATTTCCGGATGGTGGCCCATCTTCTCAGCCTCGAAGGCAATGGTGGTCAGGAAGCTGAAAGCTTCAACGAAATCTTTGAAATGGATCGTCCGCGCCAACTTTACGCCGTCGATCAACTTCCACAATGGCAGGGATGTTGTTAACTTTTCTGGTGTCATTTTACTTTCAGCCTTCGCTCTTGCTTATGATAAACGCTATGTCTGTAGTTCTCGCTCCGCTTCGGCGCAACCTGGATGCTATGCCTTCGCCCGACCCGGAACAACCGGGTCTGCTGCTTCGCGATACGTTTGGATATTCAGAACGCGTACTTGTGATCCCTCCGCAGCTCGTTCGGGGGCTGCAATTTTTTGATGGGGCCTCGACTGAGAACGATTTGCGCGAATGGCTGGTTCGCGTTACCAACAGTTTTGATGTTGGGCCGCAGCTGCAAAACCTCGTTTCGGCTCTGAGTAACAGCGGCTTTCTCGAGAATGAGGTTTACTTTGAAATGCGCGATGCAGCGCATCAGGCCTTTGCCGATTTGCCGGTTCGGCCGGCAGCCTTTGCCGGTGGAGCTTATCCTGAGTGTCCGGAAGACTGCCGTCGATTTCTCGACCAGTTTCTTGAAGAGTTGCCAGAATTGCCCGAGCCGGCCGGGAAGATGGTTGGGATCGCGGCTCCTCATGTCAGCTATGAAGGCGGCTGGGAGTGCTACCGGGACGCCTTCACCGCGCTTCGGCAGATGGGACCCGACCGGACCTACATCATTCTTGCTACCAGTCACTATGGCGAGCCTGAGAAGTTCGGCGTCACTCGCAAGCCCTATCAGACGCCGCTTGGTGAGACAACACCTGCCAATGATTTGCTGGACGAATTGAAAACACTGGCACCGGACGCACTGATTGAAGAGGACTATTGCCAGGTGATGGAGCATTCGGCGGAATTCCATGTGCTCTGGCTGCAGCATCTGTTTGGACCCAGCGTGAAGGTGTTGCCGATTCTGGTGGGATCCTGCTTTGCGGACTCGCCCGAGGCGAGCCCGCATCTGAAGGCACTCTATGACGGATTGGCGGCGCTCGCGCAAAAGCATGGCGATGCGCTTGGCTGGGTGCTGTCGATTGACATGGCTCACATGGGGCCGAGGTACGGCGATGAAGTTGAGTACCAGGAGGGGAATGCTGGTATCGAGGAGCTGGACCAGCTCAGAGTCACAGCTCTGGCTGAAGGAGATATTGCGAAGTTCTGGACGAATGTCCGGACCAACGATGACCCCTGGAAATGGTGCGGCAGCGCGCCGCTCTACACGTTTTTCCGAGCGATGCCCGGAGTAAAGGCGGAGATGCTCCGCTATGGCCACTGGAATATTGATGAGGCAAGCGTCGTCTCGTTTGCCGGAATGAGGTTCATTCAATGACATATAGCCTGCTCCTTGTTGCTTCTCTGGCTTTCGCCGATTCGGGGAAGTTGCTCGATACTGAATCGTTCTTTCAGATGGAAGCTGTGGCGAGCCCCGCCATTGCTCCGGATGGCAAACTGATCGTCTTTTCCCGCAGTTATGTGGACAAGATGAAAGATCAGAACCGGGCCAACCTCTGGCTGGTGGATAGCGAAGGTGGGCGCCTTCGTGAGTTGACCAACGGCAACTGGCGAGACTCGAGCCCCGTGTGGAGCCCGGACGGGAAGCGGATCGCGTTTCTGAGTGACCGAGACGGGACCAACCAACTGCATGTGATGTGGATGGATACTCGCGAAGTGGCTCAATTGACGCGACTGGACCGCGCACCGGCCGATATTACCTGGTCGCCGGACGGGAAGTCGATCGCTTATACGCAGAGGGTGCTGGATGAAGACCCGATTCTTGCGATCAAGCTGCCGAAGAAGCCCGAGGGCGCAGTCTGGGCCAAGGGCGCGACGGTAATCGACAGACCCAGTTGGGCAAGCGACGGGGTGGGGCCAGTAGCTAAAGGCTACATGCATATCTTTGTCGTGGATGCGATACAGGGTGGAACGCCGCGTCAGGTCACCGACGGGAAGTTTAACCATCAGGGACCGGAATGGAGCCCGGATTCGTCGAAGATTTACTTCTCGGGCATTCGCAAAGCAGATGCAGAGTACACGCGCAACGACAGCGAGATTTACTCGGTTGATTTGAAGAGCGGCGCGATTGCGAGCCTGACGGATCGCAAAGGACCAGACCGGGAGCCGAAGGTTTCTCCAGACGGCAAGTGGATCGCCTATACCGGCTACAACGACCAGAAGTTTACGAGCCATCTTTCGGGCATTTATTTGATGGCCACTGATGGAAGCGGCAAGAAGATGTGGGCTGGCAATATGCCAAGCTCGCCGGATGAAATTGTGTGGGCACCGGACTCGTCGGGTGTTTACTTTGGAATGAAGGCGCAGGGCAAGGGGAACCTCTACTGGCTGGCTCGCAACGAGGGGGCCAAGCAATTGACTGAAGGCGTGCATGTGCTGTCCTCGATTTCGCTTTCGAATGTTGGTACAGCAGCGGCTGTAAGAACGAGTTTTCATGCTCCGCCGGAACTGGTGAGTTTTGATGTGAAGCGGCCCGGTGCGATCAAGAGCCTGGTGGATGTAAACCGCGATGTGCTTGAGGGCAAGACACTGGGCAAGGTGGAGGAGATGTGGTTCAACTCCAGTGACGGGTTGAAGGTGCAGGGCTGGCTGATACAGCCGGCGAACTATGAGCCGGGCAAGAAGTACCCGATGGTGCTCTACATTCATGGCGGGCCGTGGAGCGACTACACGGTGGCCTGGAATTGGGCCTGGCAACACTTTGCCGCGAGCGGCTATGCGGTGCTTTATATCAACCCGCGTGGCTCGACTGGCTATGGACAGGAATTTGTGAACGGGATTCAGTATTCCTATCCGGGCAAGGATTATGACGACCTGATGGCTGGTGTGGATGCAGCACTGGCTAAAGGATATGTTGACCAGCAGAATCTGTTTGTGTGCGGCGGTTCCGGTGGCGGCGTATTGACGGCCTGGATTGTGGGACACACGAATCGCTTCAGAGCCGCCGTTTCGATGCGGCCGGTGATTGACTGGTTGAGCTTTGTGGGAACCACCGACGGCATTAGCTGGTATGACCAATTTGAGAAGTTGCCGTGGGAAGACCCGAGCGACCACATCAAGCGGAGCCCGCTGACTTACGTGAAGAATGTGACCACTCCGACGATGGTGATGACTGGAGAATCCGATCTGAGGACTCCGATCACACAGAGTGAAGAATACTACCGGGCCTTGAAGGTATTGAAGAAAGAAACACTGCTGGTAAGGATGCCCGATGAATTTCATGGATGGCGCAGACCAACGCATCAGCTGGCGCAACAGCTTTATCTGATAGCTTGGTTTGAGAAGCACATGAAGAGAGACAAGTAAGCAGACATGCAAGTTCTGGCCCAGACCGGGCAGTGGATTACATTGCTGGTTCCAGCACAACTGACAAGCGGCGAAGAGGCTTTGAAGGCGCTGATGTCGAGTTCTGTTATGCAGGGAATTGATGTGGACCAGAGTCTGCGCGACAACTTCGTGACTGCGGTAAGGGAAGTGCTTTGGAATGCCATTGAACATGGTGGCAAGCTCGATCCGGTACAACAGATCCGAATCGATCTTCTGCACTCCAACCGTGCGCTCAGCTGTTTTGTAAAAGATCCGGGACCAGGTTTCCGGATCGAGAAGCTGGCACATGCTGCGATCAACAATCCAGAGGAAGACGCGCTGAAGCATGCGTCGATCCGGGAAAAAGTTGGAATGAGACCTGGAGGATACGGAATCCTGCTTGCCAGCAACTTTGCCGATGAGTTGATCTATAACGAGCATGGCAACGAAGTGCTGATTGTGAAGTACCTGCAATAAAAAAGCCCGGCTTTCGCCGGGCTTTTT
>JAPKYY010000017.1 GCA_026394095.1 Acidobacteriota bacterium
AGTCAGGAGGGCGTAGAAGATCAGCATGGCCAGCCCAGCCCAGATGGAATAAGCAGTAGCAGGGAGTGGCTCGATCTTGTTGGCGAGGTCACGGCCAAGGATGGTGTAAGCAAACCAGGCGAGAACCGCAGCGAGAATCCAGAGATCTCCCGAGCCGAGGCCAGTGACGAAGAGCTTCTCAGGGTCGGCCTGTGTCAGCACCAGGCCGGCGCCGAAAAGGCTGAGTGAGAGGCCACAGAGCTTTTTCAAGGTGACCTTCTCGCCCCATACAATGCGGGAATAGATGAAGATCAGCGAGGGCTGCAAGGAAGCCATGAGCGAGGCTCTTCCTGAGGGTACCGTTCGGAGACCGCTGAAGAAGCAGATGTTGTAAAGGGCAACGCCAAAGAAGCCCATAGCGATGAGCCGGTAGAGGATGGGTCTCGATGGTTTCGGCCAGGGCCGGACGCCCAACATGATGATCAGCAGGCCGAGTGCGCCGAAGCCGAAGCGGCCGAGGCTTGAGTAGATTGCGGGGACTTCGGCGCGAGACAGGACACTTCCTGCCATCCAGGATGAGCCCCAAATTGCCGCAGTGAGCGTTAGAAGAACGTAAGGACTGCCCAAGTGCTACGACCAACCGTAGAGAGACTTCGCATTGAGGCCCCGGATCTTGATACGGTCTGATTCCGAGGCGAAGGCGAAGAGTTGATTGAGCTGTTGCTGGGCTTTTTGAAAGGCGGGCAGGTCCATGCCCAGGCCTCCCCAAATGATGCGGTCTGGGCCGAAGGTTTCAAAGACCTGTTTGACGCGGGCGGCCAGTTGCTTTGGAGAGTAATCGAGGCCTGAGAACTTCATGATTGTGTTCGGTAGCCTGGCCAGTGCGAGGACGTCCTGCCATTCTGCGTCGGTGCCCTGGTTGTTGCGGCCGAGATGGTCGAGGATCACTTTGGTGCCCTTGAATTCAGCGGCGAGTTGGTGGATCGACCTGGCGTGCATGGGGATGAAGTGCATCTGAACCATGAGGCCGCGGTCGGCAACTGCGCGCCAGGTCTTGCGCATCTCGGGGGAGTCGAGCGGGCGTTCGCGGATTGAGCCGGTTGTTAGCGGATCCTTAGTGACGCGGTGGATGCGCAGGGCTTTAATCCGATTCGGCCAGCGCCTGGTGAGCTGATCGATTCGAGCCGGGGTATCGGTCCGGTAGGAATCGAAGAGGCAGGTTCCTTTGAAGAAGTCCTTCGAGGGTTCACTCGCGAAGCAGTACTCGAGGTAGCTGTGATCGTCCTGGTAGGGCTCAGGGTGGACGACGATGGCGTGATCGATCTTCGCTTGTTTGACGAAGGTGATGTAGCTTTCTAGCGTGGAAGGCTCGGGCTTATAGGTGGCTTGAGCGTGGAGTGGGAACTTCTGCGTGTCTGCGGCAAAGAGGTGGATGTGCGTATCGATGAGCAGCGGTTTGGGTGGGACGGCCAGAGCGAGGAATGTGCGGCGCAGCATATGCCAATGATAAGCTCCAATCATCATGTCGTTCTGGCTTATTCTTGTTTTGGCCCAAGACCCTTTATTGCCAATGCTTGCCAAGCAATGCGGTGCTTGTCATACGGGTAAACAGGCGCAGGGTGGATTGTCGATGGACTCGATCGAGGCGTTGAAAAAAGGCGGTAAGCATGGTGCCGCTTTGACGCCGGGTTTGAGCGCCGAGAGTCTTCTGGTGCAGTATGTGACGGGTGAAAAAACGCCACGGATGCCGCTCGGGGGAGAGCTGGATGCCAAGGCTGTGGGTGAGTTACGGGCCGCGATTGATGCCATGCCGAAGGGTGCGGTTGTGTCCAAGCGCGATGCTCATCTTGAGTGGTTGCTGAAGCAGCCAGGCGCTGTTGCGGTGCCGGAGGTGACGCAGAAGAGTTGGGTACGGAATCCGATTGATTCCTTTGTATTGGCCGGACTTGAGAAGCAGGGGATGAAGCCGGCAGGGGAGGCGTCCAGGCGGGTTCTGTTACGCAGGGTCTACGTTGACCTGATTGGTGTGCCGCCTAGCCCGGAGGAGATGAAGAAGTTCGAAGCCGATACAGACCCGTTGGCCTATGAGAAGGTGATTGATCGCTTGCTTGCCGATACTCGATACGGTGAAAGATGGGGGAGGCACTGGCTGGATCTGGTTCGCTATGCCGAGTCTGACGGCTTCGCCATTGATGGGGAGAGGCCGACAGCGTGGCGGTATCGGGACTATGTGATCCGGGCGCACAATCAGGACAAACCATATGACGTCTTTGTGCAGGAGCAACTTGCCGGAGATGAAGGCAAAAGCAAGAATCAGGTGGCGTTGGGCTTCTACCGGTTTGCGCCCTGGGAAGCCGATGCAAACTCAAAGAAGCTGCTTCGACAGGACTTTCTCAACGACATCACGAGCACAGTAGGAAGCGTGTTTCTGGGCATGACCACAGGCTGCGCGCAGTGCCATGACCACAAGTACGATCCGATCTCGCACAAGGATTACTACCGGCTACAGGCCTTCTTTGCCGGGACGGCGATTGCGGATCTGCCGGTGGGCTTTGAGGAGGCGGAGCGTCCCGGCGAAATGCGAAAGCGGATGAGGGCCCATGAGGATGCGGCCGAGGCAGGGCAAGCGGAGTTGGACCGTCAAAAGGAAGCGCTCAAGCAGAAGTATCTGAGCCTGAACAAAGATGAGGAGGGACTCAAGAAGTTTCTGGGCAAGCTCAATACGCGCAATCTGTTCTTCCTGGAGCAGGACTTGCCTCTGGTGAAAGAGCCGGAGTGGCGTGAGCCGCTGCGGCGCTACTTTGAGACTCGCGATGGAGTTCAAAGAGAGCAGGAATTGGCCAAGCGGCATCAGGCACTGGCCTACGCGATCCGCGATGTGGCGCCACCAGCAGCGCCGGAGATTCCGGATACCTATGTACTGACTGGTGGGGATCTGAACGCCAAGGGGGAGAAGGTGAAGGCGGGCTTTCTGTCTTGTGTGGCAGGGACTGAGCCGGCTGAGATTCCGTTTGCTGGTGGCAGTAACGGGTTACGCCTGGCACTTTCGGACTGGATTGCTTCAGACAAGAATCCGTTTACGGCAAGGGTGATGGTGAACCGGATTTGGCAGCGGCACTGGGGTGAAGGGCTGGTAAGGACGCCGAGTGATTTTGGCAAAAACGGTGATGTGCCTTCGCACCCGGAACTGCTCGACTGGATGGCGAACGAATTTATCGCCAAGGGTTGGAGCATGAAGGCGATGCACAAGCTGATGCTGACATCAGCTACATACCGGCAAGCCAGTGTTAACGCCGAGCAGACAACGTATGCGGCTAAAGATCCGACCAACCGGTTGCTTTGGAGGATGAACTGGCAGCGGCTGGATGCTGAGGTGTTGCGTGATTCGATCCTCTCGATCAGCGGCCGGCTGAATCCGGAAATGGGTGGGCCGCCTGTTGTGTTCGACGTGCCGGCTGATGTAGCTCAGGGTTTTGAGTTCTTCAAGTGGTTCCCCTCGTCGGAAGAGCAACAGCGGAGGCGGAGTGTTTACCTGCTGCAGCGGCGGAGCGTCTTGCTGCCGATGGCTGAGACCTTTGATGCGCCGAACCTGAGTACGAGCTGTGCGCGCAGGTTGACGACGATTGTGGCGCCACAGGCTTTGACGTTGCTCAATGGGGCATTGACCCGGACGGAGGCGAAGCATTTTGAGGCCAGACTTGCCGGGGCCAAGGATCCAGTAAACGAAGCGTTCTGGCTGGTGCTGGGACGCGGGCCGACGGCTGAAGAGCGACGGATGAGTGAGAAGTTGAGCTTGTCGTCGCTTGGTGTTGTGTTGTTCAATCTGAACGAATTTCTGTTTGTGGAGTAATGAGATGAATCGAAGACAATTCACATTCGGACTATCGGCTGCGGCGCTGAGTCATCTCGAGGCTGGGACTCATCATGAAGCAAAGGCCGATGCCTGTATCTTCCTTGCCATGCTGGGCGGGGTGAGCCAGATTGATACGTTTGATCCGAAGCCGAAGCTGGTGGATCTGGATGGCAAGATCATGGACTGGTCCAAGGAGAAGAAGACGGATCAGCCGAATCTGTTTGCCAAGCCGAGGAAGTTTGTGGCCAGCCCTTTCCGGTTTCAGAAGTATGGGCAAAGCGGGCGCGAGGTGTCGGAGCTTCTGCCGCATACGGCGAAGATGGTGGACGAGTTGGCGATTTGCCGCAGTGTGCAGTCGGATAACGGGAACCACCCGGCAGCGGTGTTTCAGATGAATACCGGCTTCATCATTCCGGGTAATCCTTCGATGGGGGCCTGGGTGACTTATGGGCTGGGGACAGGGAACAAGAATTTGCCAGCCTTTGTGGCGATGCCGGATTTCCGTTCGATTCCGTTTAGTGGTGCTCAGCAGTGGGGAAGCGGCTATTTGCCGGCTGAGTTTCAAGGGACGGTATTGAGGGCTAGCAATGAGCCGATTCGCGATTTAGCGTCGCCCGTCAATGTTGATACTGAAGCCGAGAGAGAGGCGTTGCGGGGGATGAACGGCAACTTTGCGCAGTTGCGGTCGGACTATCCAGACTTGCGGGCGCGGATGGATTCCTATGAGCTGGCTTACCGAATGCAGCTCGAAGTGCCGAAGGTACTCTCGATTGAGGCTGAGCCCGAGCATGTGAAGGAGGCATATGGGCTGAATGACCCGGTAACGGCTTCGTTTGGCCGGCGCTGCCTGATGGCCCGGAAGCTGGTGGAGGCGGGGGTGAGGTTTGTCGAGGTCTTTACGCCTTCTCAGAGTTGGGATGCCCACGGTGATATCCGGAAGAACCACGAGAAGAATGCCCGGGAGACGGACAAGCCGATTGCGGCTTTGCTCGCCGATTTGAAGCAGCGAGGGATGCTGAAGAAGACCCTGGTTGTGTATATGGGCGAGTTTGGCCGTACGCCGGATACGCCGGCCGATCAAGCGACGCCGGGGCGGGATCATAATACGCGGTGCCAGAGTATGTGGTTTGCCGGAGGCGGTATGAAGGGCGGATCTATGATCGGGACGACCGATGAGATCGGGCACAAGGCCGTCGAGAATGTTTATCACATGCATGATGTACACGCGACGATCTTGAACCAGATGGGCTTGAATGATATGCGACTGACCTATTATTTTGGCGGACGTAATCGCCGGTTGACGGATCTTGGTGGAAGATTGATCAAAGAGCTTGTTGGATGAAATGGCTTTGTTTGGTAACGGTCTGCTTTAGCGCTCTTGCGGGAGTGGAGGATGACGCCCGGCGTGTGCTCGCAAGTAAGTGCGGGGCATGTCACGGGGCAACGGCGATGGGTGGGCTGCGCCTCGATTCGGCTGAAGGATTTCAAAAGGGTGGCAAGAGTGGTCGGCCTGTTCAGGAGGCTTTGCTTCAGGCCGTTCGCAGCGGGGTGATGCCTCCTGGGGGAAAGCTCAAGCCGGAGGAAGTGGCAACTCTTGAGAAGTGGGTGGCGAGCGGAGCGAAGTGGCCCGGCGATCATTGGGCCTGGAAGCCGTTGCGGGCGGTGCCGGGTTCGTTTGAATTTCCAGTAGAAGGCCCGGTTGCGGATCGCCGGACTCTGGTGAGGCGTTTGTATTTTGATTTGACGGGCTTGCCGCCGGTTGGGCCTGAGAAGGATACCAAGCCGGGATGGCAGGGACGGCTGGTGGATCGCTTGATTGCTTCGCCTCAGTTTGGTGAGCACTGGGGGCGGCACTGGCTGGACGTGGCGCGGTATGGGGAGGACGACTTCAGCGGGACGGCGGTGCAGCCGTATCCGAATGCCTGGCGTTACCGGGACTGGGTAATTGGGGCAGTGAATCGCAATATGCCCTATGACCGTTTTCTGATGGCGCAGCTGGCTGGGGATTCGATTGGGGAGCCGGGCGGCTTGGGTTTGACTGGACTTGGGCCCTGGTATTACGGGATCTCTCAGCCGCCGCAGGCGCGGGCCGATGAGCGGCATGACCGG
>JAPKYY010001070.1 GCA_026394095.1 Acidobacteriota bacterium
TCAACCGCGTCTGGCAGCACCACTTCGGCGAAGGCCTCGTCAAAACCGTAAGTAACTTCGGCCTGATGGGAGACCGTCCCAGCCACCCCGAACTCCTCGACTATCTAGCCAGCGAATTCATAGCGAATAATTGGTCGATCAAACAACTCCATCGCACCATCATGCTCTCGAGCACCTACCAGCTCAGCACCGCCCACAACGAAAAGTCGAACGAAATCGATCCCGCCAACCGCCTCCTCTGGCGCGCCAACCGTCAGCGTCTCGACGCCGAGTCCATGCGCGATACCCTCCTCGCCGTCACCGGCGAGCTAGATCGCACCCAGGGCGGCAAGCCCGTCCTCCTCGACAAAGACACCAACCACCGCCGCTCCATCTACGGTTACGTAAGCCGCCGCAAGCTAGACGGCACTCTCGCCCTCTTTGACTTCCCCAATCCCAACCTCAGCGCCGAGCAACGCATAGTCACGGCCACCCCGCTCCAGCAGCTCTTCTTCCTCAACAGCGAATTCCTCGAAACCAGAGCCAAGGCCCTCGTCACGTATCTCAGCCAAATCAAAAACACCGACGAGCGAATCCGCGAAGCCTACCGCATCGTCTACGCCCGCGAAGTCACCCCGCAAGAACTAAGCATCGGCCAGCAATTCCTGAAGACCCAACCCTGGCTCCCCTACGCCCAAGTCCTCTTAAGCTCAAACGAACTCGTCTTCGTCAACTAAGGATCCGAAACACCAATGACCCGCCGCCAACTCCTCCAAGCAACCACCGCCGGCTTCGGCTCCATCGGCATGGCCGCCGCCTCTGCCACTCTCGACCCCAAGGCCCCCCACCACACACCCAAAGCCAAGCACGTAATCTTCCTCTTCATGAACGGCGGCCCCAGCCAGGTCGACACCTTCGATTACAAGCCTTCGCTCGCCAAGTACCACGGCCAACCCATCCCCGGCGATTACCCCAAGGCCAAGCAAGAGCGCGGCACCCTCCTCCAGTCCCCATTCAGCTTCAAGCAATACGGACAATCCGGCCTGCACGCCAGCGAACTCTTCGCCAAAACCGCCGCCCTCCACATGGACGACATCTGCGTCATCCGCAGCATGCACACCGATCTCCCCGCCCACGCCCAGGGCATCATCCAGATGAACTCCGGCCGCATCATCCCCGGCTTCCCCTCCTGGGGCTCCTGGCTCACCTACGGTCTCGGCACAGAAAACAAGAACCTCCCCGGCTTCATCGCCATGTGCGCCGGCGTCCCAGACGTAGGCCCCCAGCTCTGGTCCAGCGCCTTCCTCCCCAGCATCTATCAGGGCACTTACGTCCCCAACGACGAGATGACACCAGAGAAGATGATCCAGCACATCCGCCCCCGCGGAGGCACCCTCAAAGAGCAGCAAGCCAAGGTCGAACTCTGGCAACAACTCAACAAACTCCAACTCCAACAAGCCGGGCAAGACACCCAACTCGAAGGCCGCATCCAGTCCATGGAAGTCGCCTACCGCATGCAGTCCGAAGCCATCGACGCCTTCGACGTCGAAAAAGAGCCTCTAGCCGTTCGCGAACGCTACGGCGTAGTAGGCCAGCCCGACACCAGCGAAATGAAGATCAAGTCAGCCACAAGAGACGGAGACTTCGCCCGTGGCTGCCTCGTAGCAAGGCGCTTAATCGAGCGAGGAGTAAGAGCCGTCCAGGTCTACTTCGGCAACGACAAACCCTGGGATTCCCACCACGACATCCTCGTCCACCGCAGACTAGCCCAACAAGCAGACCAACCGATAGCTGCCCTAATCTCCGACCTCAAAGCCAGCGGACTCTTAAAGGAGACGATCATCATCATCGGAGGCGAATTCGGCCGCCGCCCCTGGACCGAAGTAGCTGGCCGCATCAACGTCCAAAACGGCCGCAACCACAACAACGAAGGCTTCACAACCCTACTGGTAGGAGGAGGCGTAAAAGGCGGCATGGCCTACGGAGCAACAGACGAATTCGGCTACCAATCAGTAGAAAAGAAAGTCCACGTCCACGACCTCCATGCAACAGTTCTCCACCTGATGGGCCTCGAGCACACCAGACTTACCTACCCCTACAGCGGCCGCCAATTCCGCCTCACCGACGTAGCCGGCAACGTAGTCCACGACATCATCGCCTGAAGCTTTAGGCGGGTAAGTTGTTGAACTTCTCTCGAGTTTCAGCGGCCTTCAACATTTCTCCTAAGTGTCGATAGCTCGACTCTAGCAAAGGGAGGCACTTTCTATTGAATTGAGTATCGGTCGAAGTTACCATAGTTGATAGAATGTTCACACACTCTTGATAAGAACCCTTCTTTTCTAGCTGGCTGCATAACCCGTAGACAACGATTGGATCGTTTGGAGTTTCCTTAAATGCTTCTCGAAATGCAAAAAGAGATTGCTCATTCGCATTCGGTTCGCCCGAATCCCTAACCAAAAGACCAAATTCACGAAACAATAGTGCTCTCTCTGAGCCTTGTCTAGGCGCATTATTTAGAGCCTGATTGTAATAGCTTATAGCTAGGACCTTATTGCTTCTCGCGTGACGAAGGAATTCCGCATACTTTGAAGTTGCTCTCCAAGAATTCGGAGCTCGGTCTACCGCGGCTCGATAATGGGCCTCTGCGTTATCATAATCTCCATTCTTGAAGGAACTATTTGCAAGGTCTAAGAGGCCGGCCTCGGGCGAGATTTTCCCGATTCTAAGATTGCGGATATTGGTCCGGGTTGTTGGGTCTTGTATGTCTTTCGCATCGTACCAATCGGAAAGCCGTCTAAGCATGTTGGCAATTGCAGTTTGCATGGACACATATGCGTTATTCATGAATAGCTGAACGATAGGTGGTGACCTGCCCCCAATGACTCCTCCAGCCATAACTAGAGAACTTTAAAAATCTTAGCCCATTTGCTCCGCCGTTAGCTGGGATAGGGGTGTGGGGCAAGGGGGCGGCGTTTGAGTCCCCTT
>JAPKYY010000498.1 GCA_026394095.1 Acidobacteriota bacterium
GGCGAGTTGGGCCAATTTTGAAGCTTTAACCGTAAGCAGGCGCGGCTCAGCAATGGGGAGCCCATTGGGTCCGAGAGGGACTGTGTATAGGTAGTGGCCTTTAGCCTGAACCCGGCGAACAAAAGCCAAGCGGTTGGTGTAGGGATCGATCGCGGGAGACTGATCCTCAGAATTGTCTGGAAGTAACGGGAAAAGACGTTTGAGGCGAGGTGAATCGAGACGAAGGAGGTAAAGAGCCCAAGGCCGGGAGTCGAACTCTTTGGCCGTGAGGATCAGCCCTGAGGAATCGTTCAGCCAGGTGGCTTCCGTCGTTGAGCGCAATCGAGCGAGAAGGCGTTCAGGGCTATCGGCGTTGAGTGGCTTCAGGAAAATATCGTAAGCATCTGCGGCAGCGCGGGAGAATACAAGCCAGCGGCCATCGGGCGAAGGGAGGGGGTTGAACTCGGAACTGAGGTGGGCGACTGCCGGCTTAGGGGCAAAGCGAGAGACCGGGGTGGAGAAAATCGTAAAGTCGCCTTCGAGGCCAGAAGTGTAATAGAGCGTATTGCCATCGCCCGAGAAGCGAACGTCACGATGCGTGCCTTTTTCGGTGATGAAGGGTTTGGGATCGAGACTTTTCCATTCAGCCAAGGGGGGTTGAGAATGCAGCAGAACCGCAATCAGGAAGCTTGCTGCGAGGGCAGAAGCAAAAACCACTCTGGCAAGCGGGGTGGACTTTGATTGCGTACAGGCAGCACCAAAATCTGCGACAGATGAGTAACGGTGTAAGAGATCCAGAGAAGTAGCACGGGCGATTGCAGTTTGAATTTTAAGCGGCAGTAGAGACTGAGCGGTTTGAAATCCACAGGAATAAAGTTCTTGCAGGATGAGCGCAAGAGCAAAGATATCGGCAGAAGGGGCTGGAGGGGTGGTGAGTTGCGGATCGGAGTAGGGGCTTTGTTTGAAACAGGCAGCCGCGCTCGCGTGAGCGTTGATCGCGGCGATACCGAAATCGATCACTACCGCGCGCTCAGCCGGGAGACCCGGATCGGTGAGGATGATGTTTTCGGGTTTGAGGTCAAGATGGATGATGCCGAAGCGGTGAGCCTCGGTTAATGCTTCTACAATGCCGTCGAGGAGTTTGTGAATGCGCTGAGGCGGGATGGGTTGGCGGCGGGCCAAAAGTTGACGCAGGCTTTCGCCTTCCATGTACTCCAAGACAAGAAAAGGCAGGCCGGAATCGGTTTCGCCAAGGTCGAGGATTCCGCGCAGATTCGGGTGTCTGAGGCGGGCCAGAGAGCGAATCTCTGCGGTGATCAGATCTTTGACAATTGCCTGGTCGTCAATCTGGTTGAGCACTTTAACTAAAACCAGCCGGTTGGCGAGCAGTTCGTCTGAGGCGATGAAGACAGCAGCCGAGCCACCTTCTGCCAGACAGGCCTGGATGAGGTAGCGGGATTTGAGGAGATTGCCAGGTTGTGGAGGTTGCGGAGAGGGATCTGTCAGCCCAAGTGATTGAGGAAGCGGAATCGACAAGAAGCTATCGATCGGCTGGGCTATTTCAAGCGAGGAGCAGAGATTGTCGTAAAGCGGATCGTTTTCGGAATCAAATGCTTCTGGCGGCTGCATTACCTAATAAAGCGGAAAATTCGGGATAAAGCCATTATGGGGGAAAAACCAAATAAGGAAGCCCACCGTTAGGTGGGCTGAAAGGTTAGATCGAAACGAAAGGAACAGAAGAGGTCAGGCAGAGAGCCCTTCGCTCCACTTAAGGAGCGCCGTGAGGATGTCGTGCCATAAATTCTTCATCTATATGGAGTATGGGGTGATTCCTCGAATTCGTCAACAGAAATCTTTTTCGATTCGCTCAACTTGTTGATAATAAACTGATTATAAATCTATAGTTGTCGCTAGGGATTTAGGTCAATTGAGCCATTGGCGGCCGGTGGATTGGCCGTGCTCGGCGAGGTAGGACTGCATTGCGGCGGCGATTTTGGGGTTTTCGGAGCGGGCCATGGCTTCGAGAACGTGACGGAGGAGCTCTACGTTATCAGCGACGCTGGTGGCGGTCATAAGAGCGAGGTCTTCGCGGCCCATCTCCAGCATCTGTTCGATGGCATCGCCGTCGTCGGAGAGGAATTCCTGGGCGTAGAATTCGAGGGCCTGGGCTTCAGGCCAGTCTGGCTCTTTGCCGCTGTTGCGGAGGGTGTCGAGGAACCAGCCGCGCATGTCGAAGTTTCCTAGAATGTCGGCCCAGTCATCGATGCCCCAGTCGGAACCTTCGAGGAAGGGCCCGGCGAGGCCTGGAGTTTTCGCTTCGCGGGCGGAGATCATCATGAGGAGGTCGGTGATGGCGGGAGTTTCAATGCGGCCGCGGAGGCCAGTGTAGAGGCGGCCGAGAGTCTTGGCTGCGGCGGCCCGGACGAGGGAACTTGGATGATCCAGGAAGTGGAGATAAGGCTTTGAGGCGGCGGCCCAATCTGCAATCGCCCAACGTTCATCAGGCCACCAGAACATGGCGGTCTCTTCGTCGGTGAGGGCGACGGCCAGTTCGATGGAAGGAAGTTCGATATCCCCTTTGAGACGGCCCTGACGCATGAGCCAATAGATAGGAGATTGAGAGACACTGCCCTGGCGGCGGGGTTGGGCGCGGAGGATGGCCCAGCAGAAGGCGCAGACCCGGTCGTCGGTTTGAGTAGCCAGCCATGTTACGTAGGAACCGAGCAGGGATTTAAGTTCGTCTTCTTCGATCGCGTCGGACTGGAAGGGCCAACAGTCTGTGATGGCGATGGCGATCTGGCGGCCAGAACCGAAGCGGAGGAGTGCGGATTCACCGGCGGTGAGCCAGGGAAAAGGATCAGAGGCGAGCCGGACCAGAGCACCGAGGGAGTCTTTCCACTGGGCCGGATCGAGGCCGGCACTCATCTGACATTGACCCGCCAGAGCTGCGATTTCATTGGCAGTGGCCTTCTGGCTCATGAGTTGTTCGAGTTGGCGTTGGAGAGATCCTTCAAGCATCCCTATCAACGTATCGCAAGCGGAGTGGCATTGGGGCGTGCTATTATGAAATTCGGCTA
>JAPKYY010000127.1 GCA_026394095.1 Acidobacteriota bacterium
CCCTGAAAGACGCTGTGGAAGCCCTCTTCTTCTGGCTCTTCATCTGCCTCAACCTTCATCTTCTTGCCACGGATGGTTCGGGTGCGCCAGAACTGGCCATCACGCTTCACCACCGTGAGCGAGTAGCGATTCGGGCCACCATCGGCTGAGACGATCATGTCGGCTTTGGCATTGACAGCAATACCAAAGGGCCCGGGCCCGGTGAGGTGCGTCTGGCCGTAAGGGGTGACAAATCTCCCGCCCGGCAGGATGCTCTGCGCACCCGGCCGGCGCGCGGCGGTTTCGGTTCCGGCAGGTGTTTTGAAGTCAGCAGCCTGCAGCAAAGCCAGACAAAGAAAACAAAGAGACATCAAAGGTACTCTAACTAGTAGTCAGGCTGCGGCGCAAATGGAAAGCACAATCGATCGTCGCGAATTTTTCGAAATCTGGGGAGGAACCGGAACCTTGATCGGGATAGACACACGCTACGAGTCGGGGCCTTTATTTGTCCTGCACCAGTTTTTGCTCGAAAATGGCCAGCAATTAGGCCGTTTGCATACCTATCTGAAGGACGCCCTTCTGCCGGCACTGGCTCGCGAAGCGGGTGGAGCTCAGATTGTGCTTGAGGCTACCGTGGCTGCGCATCAACCACAAGTTATTTTTCTGCAGGAGTTTCGCGATGTGGCAGCCTGGCGGGAGACTGGCTTGAAGCTCAAGCAGGATTCCGCCCTAGTTGAGGCCAATTCTGTATGGGACCGGCAAGGGCCCTACCTCTCTTATTCGGTCAGTCTTCTCGCTGCTACAGACTATTGCGCGCCCGTTGTCTCTGGGGCAGAGACTGCTCGGATCTTTGAGATGCGCGTCTATCAGGCACCGAGCGAGTGGCAGATGAATGGCGTGCACGAGCGCTTTGCCGGGCCCGAGATCCCGGTCTTTCACAAGTGCGGTATCCACCCAATCCTTTATGCCAGCACCATCGCCGGGCCGCAGATGCCGAACCTCACTTATCTGACTCCCTTCGACAGTCTGGCCGAACGCGAGGCTGCCTGGACGAAGTTTCAGGCAGATCCGGAGTGGCACCGGGTGCGTCAGGAATCGATTGATAACCATGGCTATACTCCACGCATCATTACGATCTCGTTGTTTAAGGCTGCGGCTTACTCACCGGCAAAGTGAAGGCTGGGGTTGAGCCAGGGATCAGGGCCTTGGCGATTGCCAGCTCATAGGCGGCGTAGGCGCGGAAGTAATCCGCCAAAGCATTGGCTTCGCGGATGGCAGACTCGGCTGTAGCCTGTTCGCGCTGGTTCAATACAAAGAGGGTGCTGTCGCCGAGCTCGAAGCGAAGACGCTCGGCATCTTCAACTTTTCTCGTGACATCCAGTTCTTCTGAGACCACCTTGGACCTTTCAAATGCCGCTCGGACGGCTGAGGCCGCATCGCGAACGTCTGCCGTCACCTGATCGCGCTGGAAGCGTTCGCGCTGTTCGATCTGGCCCAGGCGTGCTTCGGCATTTTGCAAGCGGCTGGTGGCCTGCCGCCGTTGCAAGGGCAGGTCGAAGATCAATCCAAGGCGAAGATCATTGGGGCCTCGTTTGACGCTTCCGTCGCCCGCTTCCCGGTAATATTCAGCAAAGAGGTCGATGTTGGGCTTTCGTTGATTCTCAGCCAGCTTCTTGTCGATGGCTACCTGATTGCGCTGAAATACAAAGCGCAGAACTTCAGGCCTGCGGCTGAGTGCCGCATTCATGTCGTCCAGCATCTGAGCTTCTGAGATAGCTGCAGGGTCAGGAAAGCCCGGGATCAGTTTTTCCGGTTCTGCCACAAGGGGCTGGCCCGTGTCGTCGCGCAGGAAGAGGCTCATTTCGATGGAGGCATTCTCCAGGCTTCGACGGGCCTCGACAACGTTGTTTCTGCGCTGCAAGACGATTCTTTCGTTGTCGAGTTTTTCAAACTGAGGAAGAGCTCCGATTCGCACGGCCTCAGAGAGAATCAGGTCGCGGCCAAGGGCGACATCGAGCAAAGTGTTTGCGATCAGAAGATGACGGCCTGCGGCAACCCAATCCCAGTAACGGCGTGTCGCCGTCTGCAGGATGGTGAGGCGCTGCTGATCGATGGAAAGATCTGCGAGGCGAAGGCCAATTCGGGCCTTGCCAAGATCGGCGCGGCGGCCATCGATTTCGCGGTCACGGGCCAACGGAACGCGTATACCGGCGCGGTATTGTCCAGCCTCGTTTGTGTCTGCCTTGCCATCGTAGTCTGGATAGCGTCCGCGGCTGATGCCGTAGCCACTGTAGAGGGTGGAGCCCCAGACCTGTGTCGGCTGCTCGAGTGAGATTTCGAATCGTTCGTTCTGATAAAAGCCGAAGTTCTGGGTATCGAGGCGGCTTCTCAATGAGAGGTCGAAGCGGCCTTCCTGGTTGAGAAGATCCGCCTGTGCGAGAGGCCTCTCCAGCAGGGCCGCCCGCAAGGGAGGGAAGTTCTTGTTGACCGTAGCAAGCAGCGCCTCCAGAGTGAGCATTGCAGGCAGGATCTGCGCTTTGCTCGTGGAAAGCCGGTTGGAGAGCGGCTTGGGAGCCGGAAGGCGAAACTGTTGCTGCGCCTCAAGCGTGAGGGTTGAAATCAGTAATGCGGCGCAAAGCGGTTTCACTTCTTCTTGCCGCCTTCCGTGCCGCCAGTTTCCATCTGCGGGTTAACAGTGGGCGGGAAGCCGTTGAATTGCCGCCAGAGCTCGTAGCCGAGACTGACCTGATTCAGAAGCACCCAGCCGTTGGTGCGTACGCCCTGCCGAAGATAGCGCGTCGAGGGCCAGGGTTCGCTGTTTGGATCGGGTTCTACCAGAATGCGAAACTTGCCCTTGCCATTGTCTGTTGAGTCCACCAGCATCACCTTGCCGCCAAAGGTTCCGACAGCGACCGAGGGCCAGCCGGTGAACTGAATCGCAGGCCAGCCTTCAAACTGCAGCCGGACAGGGTCGCCGGCATGGATGAGTGGCACATCGTTGCCATCCATGTATAGCTCGACGACAAGGTTGGCGGTTTCGGGCACAAAGGAGGCAATCGAGTCTCCTGCTTTCAGCAATTCTCCACCTGGCTGAGAGAGCAGGCGAAGCACTGTACCGTTGCGTGGAGCTCTTACGGTCTGAGTCTGCTGCCGGGATACGCGCACCTCGACACGCTGCATTTCAGCGGCTGAATTGGCGACATCGGATTTGCCCGCCGCGAGCGTGGCATTGGCGGTAGCGATCGAGTTTTGAAAATCGGTTTCGATCTTTTGATAGTCTGCGTCGCGAGCCAGCTTTTCGTTGATCGCAGCTTGCAGGCTCGCTTTGGCGCGATCTACATCGGCTTCAGAACTAGCATTGGCCTGTACCTGTTGTTCATACTGGCGTTGCGAGAACAAACCACTTGAAAGGCCTATCTTCACGCGATCCAGATTCAGCTTGTTGGCCGTAAATACGGCTTCTGCAGAGATCAGCGAGTTCTGGGCGGCCTTGATGTTGTCTTCGGCAACCTTGATACGGCTGCGGGCGCTCTCAAGGGCGTTGCGGCGTGAGAGTTCGATCTGGTGCAGTGCCACTTCCTGGGCTGTAACCCGGCTCTTGGCTTGATCTACGCGCATGGCGATGAGGTTGCGCTCTTCCTTGAGGCGCTCAAGAATCAGCGGATCGTTATCGGCTACTTCGGCAATCAGGTCGCCCGCTTTTACTTTGGTTCCTTCAATGACGTAATACTTGGTAACGCGGCCTTCAACAGCGGTATCTATGGTTTGCTGCCGTTCAAATGGCGTGGTGCCAACGACAGTGCCAATACCGGATACGTTTTGCACCCAGGGAGCAAAGATCAGGGCAGGTACGCCAATGATGAAGATTCCCATCAGGCTCCAGGCCAGCAGGCGCGCTCCTCCCGAGTTGCCAACCTTGGAAAGCACAGAAAGTTGAAAATCGATATCGGGTTTCATTGCTTGTTATTCCTCTGGCCGCCTTCGAGTTCGTATGTATTCAGGCAATGCTTCAAGACAGATTCTGACCGGCTGACGACGATCAGAGTCCAGGGATTGTCTTTCGAGATCAGACGCTGCATGAGGATTTCCTGGCCGGGCCCGTCTTCCATGCGATCAAGGATCTCGTCGAGGATCAGCACTCGGGGATTCAATGCCAATGCCCGGGCCAACATCAATCGGTAGGATTGCCCCGGCGTGAGCGGCTGACCACCAGTGGTGAGCATGGTTTGCAAGCCGTCGGGGAGGCTTTCAATCGTTTCGAGCAGGTTCACCGTAGCAAGGATCTTTCTGAGATCGATCGAACTTAGATTCTCCAGGCCAAGGCGGATATTGTCTTCAATGGTTCCGTGGAAGATCTCGATGCCGCGGACAAGCGCGATTTGTCCGCGCAAGTCATAAAGCTTCAGGTTGCGGTAGTCACTCTGCTCAAAAAGCAGGGTGCCGCTGTCTGGTTCCCGGAAGCCATAGATGAGATCGATGAGCGAACTCTTGCCAGAGCCGGTGCAGCCGGTAATTCCAAAGCGCGCCCCAGCCGGGATGGCAAGATTCAGGTTTTCAATGATTGGCTTGCCGGCGCGATGGCCAAATGTCACCTGCCGCAGTTCGATGGCTGCTCCGTTGCCGGTCGAAACCGACTCATCGCCGCTTGCTTCCATCGGGAGGTCGGTGAGGTAGCCCAGTTTGTCTACGGCTGCGAGAAGGTCGTAATAGGTCTCGAGCTGTTTGCCGAATTTCGAAAAGCTGCTGAGCGAGGCTGCAACTACGAGTTCGGCGGCAACAAGTTGGCCGAGTGTCAATTGTCGTTCCATCACCAGCCAGCCGCCGGCACCGAGCACTGCAGCCGTGCCGAAGGCTTGCATTGCCTGAGAGCCTACAATCTGACGCAATAGAATGCGCCAGTGTGCCCTGCGGTACTTTACGTAATCACCAACCATTTCGTTGCTGCGCATGAGGGCAAAGCTGGCACCGGGCCGGGACTTGAAAGTTGCCGGGTGCCGGGCAAGCTCCTGTAGCCAGGCCGCAAGTGCGTACTTCGCTTTACTCTCCTGGATTGCAGTTTTGACAGCTCCAATGCCGAGCGGGAACAGAACAACCATCACGCTGAGGAGCAAAAGAATCGCGAAGATCAGCAATACCGGGTGGTAAACGGCAAGCAGGATCATCCCGATCAAGGTGGTCATCAGCACTTCGAGGCCCTCTACCAGGAGGCTTGCTCCTCCTTTTTGCAGAGTTACAACTTCAAAGAAGCGGTTGACCAGTTCGGGGCCGTGGTCGTCGTCGAAAGCCTTGATGCGGACCCGCAGCAGCCTCTCGATTGAATCAGTAGAAACACGGACAAAGATGCGCCGCTGCATGACTTCAACCACGTGGCCGCGGAGCACCTTCAAGACTGCTGCAAAGCCCAAACCGAGGAGAACCAGGACAGCGAGCACCAGCAAAGGTTGCAGGAGCGTGCCGAAGGCAATTGTGTTTACCAGAGACTGCGTTGCGATGGGAACGACTAGCGAAAGCAGGCCGATAGCAACTGAATAGATTACAACTACCCAGATGTCTGTTCGTTCTGCTTCCATCCATCCGAAAAGCCGGGAAGTAGGAGTTGGATGGGAATGCCCTGGAGCGTGTGAGTGAGATTGGGCCATAGTAAAAATTATTTATTCAAAATTGAAACAAGGGTCTGACTACTGACCATAGATGCATATATTTTAACATGCACTTGGATGAATTTAAGATATGCGTGTATATAATATCTTTAAGAAAGAGTGTTGTAGATATGCCTTGGCGTGTTTTTTTAACAAAAGAAATGTCCCAATTCCTTGGGGTGCTCGCGCATCCACACAGGGTGCGGATCATACAGGAATTGCGAAATGGCGAGTTGGATGTCAATAGTTTACAAGCCATTCTCGAAATCAGTCATTCGCGCGTTTCTCAGCATTTGTCTGTACTCAGAGCTCATCGGATTGTAGTTGAGCGGCGAGAGGGTCGCCACGTCTTTTACCGCCTGGTGAATGTAAAGCTCTCTCAGTGGCTTTCCGACGGACTCGACTTCCTTCAGACAGAATCTGCACATCAGTCAGAAGTGAAGGAAGCGTTGCGGAAGTCGCGTTCTCTCTGGTCTGAACCAATGCACCCCCAGGAATTAATCGAGACCGAGAAGGTTAAATCGAACGGCACCGACGCGCCGCACTAGTTCTTTTCTTTTTCCAGTATGTCGTAGGCTTCGCGCTTGTTTAATCCAGCCTGCTTTGCCGCCTGCTTGATTGCATCCATTCTGGACTGGCCAAGGGCCATGAGCCGTTCTACTTCTTCTTTTAGATTCTTAGGGTTAGCTAAAACGGCTTTGTTTTGTAGAGCCTCTGCACGGTGGATTACCAATGTGAATTCGCCTTTCACAGAAGGCCGTTGCTTCAACTTTTCGTAAATCTCCGAAGGCGTGCCGCGTAGGACTTCTTCGTGAATCTTGGTTAGTTCACGGCAGGCTGCCATTCTTCGTGTCGGCCACATTTTGGCAATTTCCTCGAGGGATTCGAGAATCCGGTGCGGCGACTCAAAGCAGACCAGCGTAGCTTCGAGGTCAGCCC
The DNA here is from genome assembly GCA_026394095.1 of Acidobacteriota bacterium. Taxonomy (GTDB): domain Bacteria; phylum Acidobacteriota; class Terriglobia; order Bryobacterales; family Bryobacteraceae; genus Bryobacter. The sequence goes on from JAPKYY010000127.1 coordinate 6,558, forward strand.
ACTTCTCGAGGAGTTTCTGCCGGGCCATCGACTTGTGCGGCAGAAACCCAATAAAAGCAAACTGATCCGTTGGCAATCCAGCCACCGAGAGCGCGCTCAGAACAGCGCTGGCCCCTGGAATCGGGCTAACGGCAATCCCTGCTTCTATCGCGGCCTCGACGAGCCGGTAGCCCGGGTCGGAAATCAGCGGGGTGCCAGCGTCCGAGATGAGCGCAACATCTTCACCTTGCAACAACCTTGCCACTAACTCATGGCAGCGCAGGCCCTCGTTATGTTCATGCAGACTGACCAGAGGCCGATGGGCACCGGCAGCAGCCATGAGCTTGGACGACTGGCGTGTGTCTTCACAGGCAACTACGCTTGCCGTTTGCAGAATGCGCTGCGCGCGGACCGAAAGATCCTCGAGATTTCCAATCGGCGTGCCGACAACATAAAGAACTCCAGCCACCTGACGATAATAACGGACGAGCGACAGAATTGCGCACTTTTGGATTCGTGCAAAGTTGTGAGAGTATTGCTTGAGTAATATGTCGACCGCGCTTAGAGTGGAATATTAAGCCTGATGGAAAATCTCGTCCAATCCCCTTCACACTATGTTTGGGAAGTAGCTGGCAAGCCAATATCGATTCACCTCGATTTCAATGTCGTGGATCGGCTTGCAATGGACGTAATGCGCGGTTTTGGAGCAGTTCCCAAGCGCGGGGCTGAAGTGGGCGGGCTTCTTTTGGGTTCGATCGAAAAGAATGGCGCGAATCTGGTGGTTCGAATCGAAGATTTTGTGCCCGTAACCTGCGATTACATGCGGGGTCCCTCCTATCTTTTGACAGAGAATGATGAGGCCAAATTTCGGGAGGCCGTAGAACAGGCCAAGGCAGCAAGCGGCAGCGAGCCGAAGTTGGTTGGTATTTACCGGAGCCATACGCGAGAGGCGCTAGGGTTGGCTGATGAAGACCTGGAACGCTTTGAAACCTATTGCGGCGACCCAAGCCAGATCATCTTGCTGGTAAGGCCATTTGCGACCAGAACCAGTGTTGGAGCGTTCTTCTTCCAGGAGAATGGTGGGTTCAGGCGGGAATCTTCCTATCAGGAATTCCCTTTCAAGCGGAGAGATTTGGGTGGTGGCGCTTCCACTCCGGTGCGGAGTTTTGTTTCTGAGACGCCTGCCCTGGGAGCGGTTTCGGACGAACAACAAGGCCCGGACCTTCGCGAATGGGTGAAGACCCGCGGTGGAGAAGGAAAGCCCACTGCACCTAAGGTAGAGAAGGTTCGGCGCGAGCCAAGTTCTGAGCCGGCGCAATTCCGCAGCAGATGGGTTTGGATTCCACTCTCATTTGTATTCCTGGTTGTGGGGATTGTGGTTGGCTTCCAGTCCGCCTTGATGCTGAACAAGGGCGATTTGCAGCGTGCAGCGACAAATACGGTTGCCCTGGAGTTGTCGGCCAAAACCGAGAACGGCAAGATTGTTGTGCGATGGGACCGTGCTTCAATATCGATCCACGATGCGGTGAGTGGTTCTCTGCGCATCATGGATGGCGAATACTCGAAAGTGGTTAATCTGGATTCGCGGCAGTTGCAGAACGGTAGTGTGATCTATATGAGCGCCGAAAACAAAGTCAGTTTCCGGCTGGAAGTCACCACGCGACAGAAGACGACGATTACCGAAACCGTAGACTTCGTCCCAACAAAACCCTAGTCGTCCGGATCCTCTTCATCGGCATGAATCCGGATCAGGATTTTCTCTCCATTCTTGAGATCCATTTCAACTAAAGACCCTGGTGGTATCTGACCTTTGTTGATCACCCCAGCCAATGGTTGCAGCACAAAGCGTTGTATTGTGCGCTTGAGTTCTCTGGCTCCATATTCAATACTGGTGCCCTTGTCGAGCAGGAATCGTTTGAGCTTGGCGCTGATTTCGAGCTCAAAGGAGCGGGCCCCCAACCGCAAGTCCACATGGTGCTGGATGTTGTCGATTTGCAAGTTCAGAATTTGCGTGAGAGCCTTCTCGTCGAGCGGCTGGTAGGCAATGGTCGCATCGATTCGGTTCATAAATTCTGGTGAGAACTTCTTCTTGGCCGCAGCGAGACCGATCGATTCCAGACGTTTCGAACCGGGACCTTTTGCTTCGTTTGGTTCGCTGGAGGAAAAGCCCATGGTGGGAACCAGTTCCTTCTGCATTTTGTCGGCACCGAGATTGCTGGTCATGAAGATCATGGTGCGCTCGAGGTTGACAAGGTTGTTGTCACCGAGACGCAGAATGCCTCGATCGAGGATGCCAAGCAACATTCGCATCATCGAGGGTGCCGCCTTTTCGATTTCATCGAAGAGGAGGATCGACAGTGTCGACTTCTCACTGGAGACCGAGTTGATGCGGGCCTGAGACAGCAGCGGCTGTGTCTCACGATGGCCCAGATAGCCTGGCGGGGCACCTACCAATTTGGCCACTTCGTGATCCATCTGGTATTCGCCACAGTCGATGCGTAAGACATGGCGATTGCTGCCATGCAGTGTCTCAGCCAGCGCTTCGACCGATCGTGTCTTGCCGGTGCCTGTGGGGCCTAGCAAAAGAAATACGCCTGACGGGCGGCCTTCTGGCGACAGACCTGCTTCGAACATTTCAACAAATGGCAGTATCTGTTTCGCCACACCAGGTTGCCCAACGAGCAACCGCTCGAACTCAAACGCGAGTCCACCGTCAATCGTATTTCTACGGTTATTATTTCCTGATCCAAAAGTAGCCATAGGAATTCACCTCGAGAGCCAGCCTAGGGCTTCGAAAAATCGAGTTTGTCGCCAGCCGGTGCGTACCAGAAAGCTCTATCCGGAGGAAACTGCTTTGAATCAATCAGTTAGAGGCAATGAAAAAAAGTGCGTGCAGAGCGCAAATCTCTGTGAACGTGCATTTGGCTGAGCCGCTATCGAGTTTTAACTACGGTAGAGCTGGAACCTGGCTTCATAGTCGACATCCTCCAGAAGAGGCCTCCTGCATCTCCGCAGGATGTCGACGCTCTTGCCTGGCTTAGGCCAGTGGATTTTCCCCTCCGGCTCTGCTCAGCGGGACTTCAGACCTGAGAAACAGACCTGTTAAGCTGAAATTGCCTAGATGCGCCGAGCAGCACCTTACTTCCTGTTTGCCGTCATCCTTGGGATCGCCGGCCTGGTCTGGTATAGCTACCAGCAGCAGCTTACGTTGCAAAAACGGAATACTGCCGCGCCACCACAGCCCCTGCCAAGCACTCTTAATTCCAAAGCCGAGGGCTTCGTTTACCGAACCTCGGAAGGCACGCGCACCGTAGCCGAACTTCGGGCCAAAGACTACCGGGAGGTCAAAGATCCGGGTTTTATGGAGCTCGATCAGATGGAGCTTCGCCTTTTTCATGAAGATGGCAAGACCTTTGATCTGGTAAAGGCAGCCAAGGGCAACTTCTACCCCACTGAGAGCCGCCTCAGCAGTGAGAGCGAAGTGGAAGTGCAAATGGCGGTTGCCGCCGACCGGGAGCCAACGGGCAAGATCCTCGCGATCAAGGCTCAGGGTGCCAATCTTGAAATCAAAACAGGCAAAATGGTCAGCCAGGGCAAGGTTGAGTTCAATTTTGAGCAGGAAGGTGGAACAGGCACGGGTCACGCCACTGGAGCCGAATATGACCCGCAAACCCACGAACTGCACCTGATGCATGCCTCCTTCCTAAAATGGCAGCCCAAAGACCCGAAGGCGAAACCGATCGAAGTGGAAAGCGAAGAAGTTCGATATAAGGAGCAGGAATCCAAGGTCTACCTTTCGCCCTGGTCGAAGATGCGAAAAGAAGACTTCTCGCTCGATGCGGCAAACAGTGAAGTGAATCTTGAGAAGGGTGTAATCCGGCACGTACTGGCAATTGATGCCAAGGGCCTCGACCGCGCACCCAAGCGGCAGGTTGACTACGCCGCCAAGACACTCAATGTCGATTTCAACGCTCGCGGGCAGGTAGAAAAGGTCATCGCCGAGGACGATGCCAAACTCAATACCACCGGAGACAATGGCAAAACCAGAGCCTCCGCCCGCCGCATGGATCTGTTTTTCCTCCCGGGAGAAAAAGAGTCGTTGCTCGATAAAGCGCTGGCTAAC